>NZ_MXAP01000050.1 GCF_002027555.1 Moraxella equi | reverse complement strand
TAGGTTGTGGTCTTTTTTTATGTGTGACGCCAAGAGATTGTAAGGCGTAAAAGATAGTGCTTGTACTGCAATCAAACACTTTTGCGATTTCGTGCAAATAGGCATCAGGGTTTTGTTCTACATAAGCTCTAAGCTCATCTCTGTTCACCTTATAACCACGACTACCGCCACTTTGGCAGGATAAATCTCCTTGTTCTTGTTTTTTAATCCGAGCATACAAGGTGCTTCTTAAAATATTGTAGGCAACACAAACTTTACTTATATTGCCACAATTACCTAAGTAGGCTAACGCCTTTTGTCTAAGCTCTATTGCATGTGCCACAATGGATAAGTATTGCAACATAGGTTTGTAGTGTTTTTTAGGAGGGGTGGATTTGGCATAAAAGCCCTGTTTACACAGGGCTTTTATTTATAAACAGGACTTATTTATTTGGTTTATTTGGCAAATCCCTAAGCTCCCATGTCGGCGTGGATTCATAGACCTTTGGTGGGGCTTGAACTTTGGGGTTTAGACCCACCGCAATCTTATGCCAAATTGACGAATTATCATATGCTTCTCGCTCGGCAATGGCGGCTTTCTTTTTGCGTTGGATTTGGTTGTTTTGAATGACGTAGACCGTGCGAGTATCGCTCGCCACCGTTTGGGCATTTTTGTCCATCACGATGGCTTCTAGCGTGTACTCGCCTGCCACCAAATCAATGGTTGGCACGCTGGCGGTTAGCCCATCACCCACCACTTTGCCATTTAATAGCACCGCTGTGGTATAACCCATCTCCAATGTTGGCGACACAGTAGCCTGCACATCAATACTCTGGGCAGGGCGATGATAGGCACGGTCTTCGGCAGGCTCGGTGATTTGGATGTGATAAGCAAAGCTCAATGTCGGCAGGATAGATAATGCCACGCACATCGCTGATTTGAAAAAGGTTGATTTTGAAAAATGAGTCATCTAAGTTCCAATGCTACAAATAATCTTATTGTACCCAAAAATCAGCAAAAATGCACGCAAAACAAAACGGCATAAACCCAAATTCATGCCGTCTGTCTTTTTAGGGCGTACCCTAACGATTAGCAACGATAATACATATCAAATTCTAAGGGGTGTACCGCTTCATTAATACGCTGTACTTCTTTCATTTTTAGAGCGATATAGTCGTTAATCATTTCTTTGGTAAAGACCCCACCTTTTAACAAAAAGTCATGGTCATCACGCAGGGCATTTAGTGCCACTTCTAGATTTTCTGCCACCGTTGGGATAAGCATTTCTTCTTCTGGGGGCAAATCATACAGGTTCTTATCGGACGCTTCACCAGGGTCAATTTTATTTTCAATGCCGTCAAGCCCTGCCATAAGTAGTGCCGAAAACGCCAAATAAGGGTTGGCAGAAGGGTCAGGGAAACGCACTTCCACACGCACCGCCTTGGGGCTATTGACATGCGGAATGCGAATCGATGCCGAGCGGTTGGACGCCGAGTACGCCAGCTTAATCGGTGCCTCAAAGTGCGGTACAAGGCGTTTGTAGCTGTTGGTGCTAGGATTGGTAATGGCGTTTAAGGCACGAGCGTGCTTGATGACCCCACCAATAAAGTACAAAGCAGTCTTAGACAGTCCTGCGTACTCATCGCCAGAGAATGTGTTTACACCGTCTTTTGAGATGGACATATTCACATGCATGCCCGAGCCATTGTCTCCAACCAAGGGTTTGGGCATGAAAGTGGCGGTTTTGCCAAATTGACTGGCGACATTTTGTACGATGTATTTAAACTGCTGTACTTCGTCCGCTTTTTTAACGAGCGTATTAAACGAGATGCCGATTTCTAGCTGACTGCTCGCCACTTCGTGATGATGTACTTCAATACGACCTTCGCCCATGACTTCATCAATGCGGTCGCACATCACCGCACGCATGTCATGATAATGGTCAATGGGCGGTACGACGGCATACGCCCCTTTGACGGCAGGACGCTGACCGCTATTGCCCCACGCATAGTCTTTGTTGGTACTCCACGCCGCCGCTTCAGAAATGACGGTGTGTCTGGCTCCTGACATGTCAATGTCCCATTTGACTTCATCAAAGACAAAAAATTCAGGTTCAGGGCCTATCAAGGCTTTATCGCCCAGACCTGTCGATTTTAGGTACACTTCGGCACGCTTGGCGATAGAACGTGGGTCTTTGGCATAGCCTTGCATGGTGTCAGGTTCGATGATGTCGCACGCCACCACCACCGTTGGCACTTCAAAAAATGGGTCAAGATAGGCGGTATCAACGTCCGGCAACAATATCATGTCCGAGCTTTCCACGCCTTTCCACCCTGCCACGCTTGACGCGTCAAACATCTTACCGTCTTCTAGGGTGTCTTCGTCCACGCTGTATGCAGGAAAGGTTAGGTGCATTTCTTTGCCGTGTGTGTCGGTAAAACGAAAATCCACCCATTTCGCCCCTGATGATTCAATCAAGTCAAGTAACTTATTCGCCATGCTCGCTCCAAATTTGTAACTTAGTTAATCGGTTAAACTGCTATAATTTACCACTACTTTGGCTTTTATGCAAATGGTATTTTATGATAAATTTGCGTTTATTCATGAAAAATTATCAGCACCACTTTTAGCCTAAGAAAACAAATATACTCCAAAACCAACATTAATCTGGTAAATTCATCTGCGACTGGTCGGGATTTAACCCAAAATAAAACACAAACGTCGCCACCATGCTATTTGCCAAAATAAATGCCAAATCCAAGCTCTCATGCCCCATCACAAACCGCCCAAGCAGTGCCGATACCGCAAGCATGACCACAAAACACGCCAATAATAGCTGTATCATGGTCGGGTGTGTGAGTGTGTAATTTGTGCCTGCTTTGCGTTTAGGATTTAGGATTTTTAAATTTATCATAAATCCGATGACATATACCGCACTACCTAATATTAAATAACCAAGAAAACCCATCTTTATTTACCTTAATTTACTTTATCCGCCCAAACGTTTGCAGTGAGCCGTTTTTTGTTTTATCTCGCCATAATTAATCGCCCCCAGCTCATAACCAAAATTATCTTTATCAATCACCGTTACCGCTTGTATTATTGGGCTATTTTCTCTAAACATCTCTGTAAATAAAGCCTGCATTTCTGGCTCCTTCTCATATTCTCGTTGTTTTGATATGGCATTATAAATCATCACATGATTAATATTCCCTACATTTACTGTCAAATGCTTACCATCAAAATCCCAATTATCTTGCGTACTCATAAAGACTGATTGAATATCTACCCCTTGATAAATCTGCCGAGTTTCGCCATAGCCTACCGAACGCCCATCGGCAAAGAAATGGTGCATATTTTGACTTTTGGTAACATTGCCGTCCACTTGCTCTATCAATAAATCACATTGCCAAACCCCAACCAAATCATCTTTATTAAAAGCGATGTTGGCATAAGTCATGGTCGCCATGAGACTTATGATACTGACGATAAATAATTTTTGCATGGCTGATATTTATTCCTATGTTTTTAATATTAAAATGACTAATATAAATTAAGCGATAATTTTTAATTTGATATAGGGCAAATTAATTCACTCTATATCAAAAACAATTAACCAGTAATTAATCAATCTTTTAAATTGACATTGGATTTATCATGCCATTGGCAATAATTCCAACTTCTCGCCCTGCTCTACCGCCTTACGATTTTTTATGGTATTCGCCCAGCGTATGACGTTTTGGTATTCGTGTACACTCAAAAATTTAGACGCGTTATATTTGGCATAGTCATTCTCGCCAATGTACAAATTGCCTAGCACCAACGCTCCATACCACGGATAAATCGCCATGTCAGCAATGCTGTACTCGCCCGCCATATAGTCATGCTCCGCCAGATGTTTGTCTAGCACATCAAGCTGGCGTTTGGTTTCCATCGCATAGCGGTTAATGGCGTACTCAATCGGTGTGGAAGCATACGCATAAAAATGCCCAAAACCACCACCGACAAAGGGAGCTGACCCCATTTGCCACATGATCCACGACAGCATTTGGGCGTGGTCGGTCGGATTTTTTGGTAAAAATTTGTCAAACTTTTGAGCAAGATAAAGCAGTATCGCCCCACTTTCAAACACCGATATGGGCGTGTCGGTGCTATAATCCACGAGTGCAGGGATTTTTGAATTGGGGTTAATTTCCACAAAGCCTGTGCCAAACTGCTCGCCATTCATGATATTGATTTTAAAAGCGTCATAGTCAAGTAGCCCCAACGCCTTTAACTCTTCTAAGATGATATTAACCTTAATGCCGTTGGGCGTGTTTAGGCTGTATAACTGATAAGGCTTATCGCCTTTTGGCAAGGTCTGTTCGTGCCTTGCCCCTGCGGTCGGTCGGTTGATGCCACCAAATTTTCCGCCCATGTCATTAGGCGTCCAAACTTTTGGGGGTGTGTAGCTCATGACTTTACTCCAAATTAAATTTTACGTTTGCAATGGTTATTTTCAATATCGGTTGGAAAATCTTCATCAATGCTTTCAAAGGCGGTAATATAGGTATCTTTATCAAGAAAACGAATGCGACTTATCATATCTTCTGATATCATCTGTTCGGCTTCAGACCGTTCCATCACAACTATGGAATTTATCAATTCATCTCTTTCGCTCAAATAATAAACACTCTCATCAAGATTGGGCATATCCACCGCATAAGATTGAACAATCCCATCATAATAAACAACCTTATCGCCCATCACACGATATTTAAACAACATTCTGACGGTGTCTATTTGATAAAAATCATCATCTTTATCCCATTGATACACAATAGATTTTTCGGACAATATACCATCATCACGATATTCAATATCGCTGGTATAGTGAAAATATTCATCTTCTATGCCCTTATATTCCCATTTACCCACCAAACTCTGTTAAAGATTTGCCATTACTAATGTTGGTAAAAACAAAATACACGCAAGAAAATTTTTAAGCATTATTATCTCCAATTAATATACAATCAATCATTAAAACCAAACTTATTTTAAGCGTTGGCAATGCCCTTCAAAACCATCTTCAAAATAATAACGGTGTTTATCTTTGCCATCAAATTCAAGATAATGCCAATTATTTTCTTCAAAACTCTCCATCATTAATGCCCTACCTTCTGCATTTACTTTATCGTCAAATTTATAAAAGCCACCATCAGGTAAAATAAAATAATATTGATAATAAGTGATGTCTGGATTACTCATCAATAGCTTATTATCTTTGAGTTGCCATTGATAATTCATGATACTAAATTCCAATTCAGGCAAATTATCTACTCTTTCTTTGGTTTCCATAAACTCCGTTGCCGTACCATCGGCATGATAACGCATGAGTGTTTTTACCAAATAGTATTCACTATCTGCCACGCAACGCCAATCACCTACCACATCAGGGGCAGATATATTGCTATTTGCTAAGGCTGTCATGGGTAATATCATCGCCCATAAAAGAGATTTTTGCATGATTATTCCTTATAAAATAAAACCAAATAAACCTTGTTTATGACACGTGGTAAATATCTGACTGTCCACATCATTCATGATAAAAGATTTTTTATTGATAAAATGAATATCAAACGTTCTTTTGTTAATGTCATTATTCATCATGTCCTGCACCATTGGCAAGGATTTTTGTAGGGCGATACTTGCCTGCTCCAAATCATCTTTATTGGCATTTGGCATTCTGACGGCATAATTATGAAATTGATGATTGCCATAATGCAGGGTCTCTTGTGCCAATGTCCATGACGATTTGGCAGTGGCGGATTCGATTTGATAGGCATAATCATTAGGCTGTCCATAATAAATGCGAATATGCTCGTGCATGGTGTGGTTTTTAAAAAACTGCAACTGACTTTCTTGTTTAATGAGCGGATTGGCGTGTTTGATATGGCATTGCCATTTGCCAATCAGGGCTTTATCGCTATCAGCATGGGGGCTATATGACGGATTGGCAAGACCAATTATCGGCAGTATCATGCACAGACTTAGACTGGCACTCATCATGCGTTTAGACATAGCCAATTTCCTTTAAAAACTGATATAACTCATCGGCAAATTTGGCGTACCCTACCCCATTGGCGTGGATTTGGTCGGATTTTAGTTTGTCGTCCGATAGGATATTTGACCATGCTTTTTCAAGTAATGGAACGTTCATCTCGCTCGCTACGTCTTTATACACAGGGTTATCGCTTGCCTTGCCAAACAGGGCACTGGCGGATAAATGTGGCTCGGCAATCAGCACCACAGGGATATTTTTGTCTTGCAATACCTTGATAATGCTTACCAAATTAGCACGGGTTTCGCTGGCATTTACTCGTCTTAGCACGTCATTGCCGCCAATCCCCAGTAGCACCAATTTGGGATTTTCGCCAATCACGCTGTCCATGCGGTTAAGTACGTCTTTGGTCGTATCGCCATTAACGCCCATATTGATGATGTTCCAGCCTGTTTTTTGAGCAAGGACAACAGGATAGCTTTGGGATTTGTCCGCCCCATAGCCAAAGGTTAGACTATCGCCCAATGCCACAACCTTTGCCCCGCTTGACATGGCGGTATATTTGGGCGTGTCGCTACACCCAATGGCGAAGGCAATGAGCAGGACGATGAGTGATTTTAATAGGCTACGGCGGTTTGGCATGGTTTTTTCTGGTTAAATTTTTAAAATTATAACAAAAAAGACGGAAAAATTTCCGCCTTTTTTGTGGGTTTTATTTTACTAAAATTACAGTAAAATTTTGCGTGGGTCAGCAAGCAATTTGGCGATATAGCGAGTAAACACCGCCGCATCTGCTCCGTTAATCGTACGATGGTCGTATGACAACGATAGCGGTAGCATAAGACGTGGTTCAAACTCTTTGCCATTCCAACGTGGCTGATAGGTAGATTCAGAAATCCCCAAAATTGCCACTTGTGGGTGATTAACCAGCGGTGTGAAATAAGTACCTCCCATGTTGCCTTGGCTTGAAATGGTGAATGACGCACCTTGCAAGTCTTTGGCGGACAGTTTCTTATCACGGGCTTTTTTGGCAAGCTCGCCAATCTCAATGGCAAGCTGGCGAATGCCTTTGGCTTGGGCATCACGAATCACAGGCACAATCAAACCGTCATCGGTCGCCACCGCAATACCCATGTTCACCGATTTACGGATAATCATTTGGGTGTTGTCATCCGACACGTGGCTGTTGAATTTGGGGTGCTGAGTCAGAGCATACGCCACCGCCTTAACGATAAACGCTAAAATGGTAAGGCTCACGCCTTGTGCCTTAAACTCGGCTTTTAGCTCGTTACGCATGGCTTCGGTGTCGGTAATGTCCGCCAAATCAAACTGCGTAACTTGTGGCAAAAGCGTGTTTAGGTTGAGCTGCGGAATAGAGACTTTTTGTAGGCGCGTTAGATCAACCGTCTCAATCTCACCCCAGATTTCTTTATTGCTCATGTCAGGCAGTGGTGGCAGACTAATCGCCGAACCGCTTGCCACGCTGGCAGTGGGCTTGGTGGTGGCACTGCTGATGACCGACTTGACATAGCCAAACAAGTCTTCTTTTAGGATACGACCGTGTGGAGCTGTTCCCTTCACAAGGCTAATATCCACGCCCAATTCACGAGCCAACTTACGCACGGCAGGTCCTGCGTGAGCGTCTTTGGCACGAGCGTTCACTTCTGCTTCTGGCAGTTTGGCACCGCTTGCAGGGGCAGAAGTTTGGGCGGGGGCTTTTGGCGCTTCTGTCTTAGGCGTATCAGTTTTGACTTCTGCTTTGGTTTCGCTTAGAGCGGACGTTTGGGCGGGGGCAGAACCACCTTTAATGGCAATAAAGGCTTGACCGTTGGTTACGGTATCGCCAGCATGTACCAAAATCGCCTCTACCACGCCGTCAAGTGGGGCTGGCACTTCCACAGATGCTTTGTCAGACTCAACAAGTAGCAAGGATTGACCCTCAGTAACGCTATCGCCAACCTTAACAAGCACTTCGGCAACTTCAGCACTATCCACGCCCAAATCAGGTAGGCTGTGCGTTTGGCTTGCACCGCCCGAAACCGCACTTAGGGCTGGTTCGGATTTTGACTCTTCAGCTTTTGGAGCTTGCGGCTCTTCTTTTGGTTCTTGTGGGACTTCTTGAGTTTCTGCTTTTGAAGTAGAGTCAGATTGACCTGCTTCTACCTCAAAAAGGGCTGTACCCTCAGAGATACTGTCGCCAACTTTTACCAAAATGGCGGTTACGGTACCGCCCACAAGGGACGGCACTTCTACGGACGCTTTGTCAGATTCCGCCAAAATTAGGCTGTCATTTTCGGAAATAACATCGCCAACTTTTACCAAAATTTCTGCCACTTCGGCACTGTCTACACCCAAATCGGGGGCTTTAATTTGCATGATTTGTCTCCTTATTTGGGTTCGGTAATATTGCTGTCGTTAAGCAGTTTGGCATCTGCCTTATCTTCGCTACGCCCTTCGGTGCTGATGGCACTGTCTGGCTCATCTTTTAGCTCAGGCACAGCTTTTGGTGTTGGGCGCGCAGGAGCTGGGGCATCTGGGTAGTAGTCATGGTGTGGTTGCGGCTGCCATGCAGGAAGTTGGTCAGCATCAATACCAAAGCTAGAAATGGCATCTTTAACCAAACGCACGTCAATCTCGCCCTCGTCCGCCAACTTTTTCAAGGTGGCGACCACGATATGAGCTGCATCCACATTAAAGAAGCTACGCAAGTTGGCACGAGTGTCCGAACGTCCAAAACCGTCTGTGCCTAGCGTGGTATAAGGGCGTGTGTCAGGTAGCCAGCCACGAATCTGCTCAGGATAGTTACGCATATAGTCGGTAGCAGCAACCACGATACCTTTGTGTGGGGCAAGCTGTGTGGTGACCCAAGGTAGTTTTGGTTCGTCCGTTGGGTGCAAGCGGTTGTAATCGTCGCACGCCATGCCGTCACGAGTCAGCTCATTAAAGCTCGTTACACTCCATACGTTGGCTTTGATGTTAAACTCTTCTGCCAAGATACGAGCTGCTTTTTGCACTTCTCTTAGAATCACGCCTGAGCCAAGTAGCTGCACTTGGGTTGAGCCGTTGTCTTCTAGTAGGTACATACCACGCTTGATACCTTCTTCAATGGCTTGTCTGTTGTCACCAATGGCAGGTTGGTCGTAGTTTTCATTCATGAGTGTGATATAGTAGTACACACGTTCACCATTGCCATACATACGTTTTAGACCGTCATGCACGATAACAGCAAGCTCATAGCCAAAGCATGGGTCATAGCTGACACAGTTTGGTACGGTGCCAAATAGAATGTGGCTGTGACCATCTTGGTGTTGTAGGCCCTCGCCGTTTAGCGTGGTACGTCCTGCGGTTGCCCCAAACAAGAAGCCTTGGGCTTGCATGTCACCTGCCGCCCATGCAAGGTCGCCAATACGCTGGAAGCCAAACATCGAGTAGTAGATGTACATCGGAATCATCGGCAGAGCATTGGTTGAGTAGCTTGTGGCAAGGCTAATCCACGAACTCATCGCCCCTGCTTCGTTAATGCCCTCTTCTAGCATATGCCCGTCTTTGGCTTCTTTGTAGCCCATGAGTGCTTCGGCATCTTCGGCAACATAGTTTTGACCGACTGATGAATAAATGCCAAGTTGACGGAACATGCCCTCCAATCCAAAGGTACGAGCTTCATCAGGAACGATAGGCACAACGTATTTGTTTAGCCCTTTGTCTTTTAATAGTGCCGAAAGCAAACGCACAAATACCATCGTGGTGGACTGCTCTTTTCCTTTACTGCCTTGTAACACACCGTCAAACACAGACAATTCGGGGATTTCTAGTGGGATATGACCGCTACGGCGAGCAGGCAAGTGTCCGCCCAAAGATTCACGGCGACCCATTAGGTATTTGTATTCAGGACTGTCTTCGCTTGGGCGGTAAAATGGCAAGTTTTGCAATTCGTCATCGCTGATTGGTAGGTCAAATCTGTCACGGAAGTATTTTAGACCGCTCTCGTCTAGTTTTTTCAATTGGTGAGCTTTGTTTACCGCTTGGATTTGCTTGGATAGACCATAGCCCTTGACAGTTTTAACAAGGATAACAGTTGGCTGACCCTTGGTTTTCATGGCTTCGGCATAAGCAGCATAGACCTTTTTGGGGTCGTGTCCGCCACGGTTTAGACGCATGATTTCATCATCAGACAAGGCAGACGCCATGTCGGCAAGCTCTGGGTATTTACCAAAGAATTCTTTGCGTACAAACGCACCGTCACGAGCGGTATAAAGCTGATATTCACCGTCCACCACTTCTTCCATGCGTTGCTTTAACGCACCCGATGTGTCTTTGGCAAGTAGGCTGTCCCAATGATCGCCCCAGATGACTTTAATCACACGCCAGCCTGCCCCACGGAATACCGATTCTAACTCTTGAATGATTTTGCCATTACCACGCACAGGACCGTCAAGGCGTTGTAAGTTACAGTTGATGACCCAAATTAGGTTGTCTAATTTTTCACGACCTGCCATTGAGATGGCACCCAAGCTCTCTGGCTCGTCCGTCTCACCGTCGCCTAGGAACGCCCACACTTTGCGGTCTTCATCTTTGATAAGGCTACGGTTGGTTAGGTACTTTTGGGTGCGGGCTTGATAGATACTCATCAAAGGTCCAAGACCCATAGATACAGTCGGGAACTGCCAGTAGTCAGGCATCAAATAAGGGTGCGGATAGCTTGATAGACCTTTGCCGTCCACTTCACGGCGGAAGTTTTTGAGTTGTTCTTCTGACAGACGACCTTCCATAAAGGAGCGAGCGTACATACCAGGGGCGCCATGACCTTGATAATAAATCATGTCGCCACCGTGGTTCTCGCTTGGAGCTCGCCAAAAGTGGTTAAAACCAGTTTCATACAGGGTTGCCGATGACGCAAATGTCGCCAAATGCCCACCCAAATCATCGTCATTTAGGTTAGCACGCATCACCATCGCTAGGGCGTTATAACGCATGATTGAGCGGATTTTACGCTCTAGGTGCAAATCCCCTGGGTAAGCAGGCTCGTCCTCGGCGGGAATGGTATTGATGTAGGCGGTGTCTAGGCGGTTAAAGGGCAAGCCTTCTTGTACGGCTTTGTTATATAGGGCTTTTAATAAGAATTGAGCCCGCTCTTTGTCGGCGTTTTTGATGACCGACTCAAATGCATCAAGCCACTCTTGGGTTTCTACATGGTCGGAATCGTTGTAATAGGTCGTCATAAAATTTTCCTACTGTTGTGAATGCTAAGATGAACTTAGCGATGAATGTCAAGCACAGATAGCTTGACAGAAAACTATGTCACTTTTGTGAAAAGCTGTGAAAAGTTACTTTTTATAAAAGCTAATTTTAGTCATATATTATAAAAGACTTTGCCTAAAATTTGTTATGTTTTTTGGTAAATGTTTATCATTGAACTATTTTTTAAATAAATAGGGCGTGCTGAACATTGATAACATTTTTATGAAATAAGATGAAAATTTTAATGCTTTAATCCATTTTTGCATGAAAAATGGCTAAATCTTGTGGCTCGAAGTCAAAAACTTGCTTGATAGAATGACTATCAATCTCAAGTTTTTTCCTTGAAAAACGTGCGATTTTTCTCATTTTTCATTGCAAATACCAACATTCAACACGCCCTAGTGAAAATAAATTTTGGGTGAAATCATAACAGACATCTCACCCCAAGCCCACTAGCCAAACACGTATCGCCTACCACCAAAGGATGACCAACAGAACAAGTCACTGATAAAACGCTTGTACTGTTTTCTCGCCATCTTTGACAATGTCCACAGGCGTATCATCGCACGGCACTTGATAAATGGTGTTCGCCCCTTTAAAAATATAGACCACATAAGGACTGTCAAGCATTGGATTGATGTTTTGACTGGCGTCCTTGATCTTTGCCAATACCATCATCTCATCAGGGCGTGCCAGTACACGCTCGACATCAGATTTATCAAGCGATAAGGCATTCACGCCAAAATAATCCCACGCCTCATCCACGCTTATCTCATCCAAAGGTTCGGGGTTATCCCACAGCGTTTTTGCCCCGTCAGGCTCTTTCATTTGCATGACAAAACCGCCTGCCTGCTCACTCACTTTTATCTGAGCAGGGCTATTTTTCTCAACGCTATAACAGCCGACAAATGCCCCTGCCTGCCCATCTGCTTTGGCAGTCGGGGCGTTATCGGTTGGGGCGGTTTGGTTGCAGGCGGTTAAGCCAAGGGCAAAGAAAATGGATAGGATACAAGAATAAGATTTGATAGACATGGTGTGATTAATAAAGGTTAAGTTAAATTGATTCGTGTCAGTTTTTGATTTTAGATGATTTTATTAATTTTAAAAGCAAATCATCAAGTACTGACATCATTTAAAAAAAATGATAAGTTTATTAAGGGGTAAATTTTAAAAAACAAAATTGCAATCAACAATATTTTTAGACAATCCCCATCGGAATACATTACAATTTGTTTATGTTAAAATCTTATTATTTTTGGCAAATGCGACTGTTACCGATATTTGTAAATTTTAAAAATTATTCAAATAACAAACCAAACCATCACTCAGGACGGCTAGACAGACGATGATAGCCCACGCTCTCACCAACATCACCGACAAAACCAAGCTGTCGCCACACTTCATACAGACAAATCGCCACGCTGTTAGACAGGTTAAGACTGCGAGAATCAGGGAGCATGGGCAATCTTAGCCAGTTATCCGCCCCAATGTCATCACGCACAAAAGACGGCAAACCGTCTGTCTCTGAGCCGAACACCAGTGCCACCGAGCTGTTACCAACTTTAAAATCATAGTTATAAAACGGACGGCTAAACTTGGTCGTCATCGCCACGACCGTATCCACGCCCACGCTTGCCAAATAAGCACGGCACGTCTGCCAGTCATCATGTACTTGCATGTTGGCATATTCATGATAGTCAAGACCCGCCCGTCTTAGCTTTTTATCATCAAGCTCAAAGGCCAAGGGCTTGATAAGGTGCAATTTTGCCCCTGTATTGGCACACAGACGAATGGCATTGCCGGTATTGTTGGGGATTTTGGGGGTGTAGAGAACGATATGAATTTGTTTCATGGCTGTATTTCGTTGTTATTTTTATAAAAAAGCCCGCACCAAATGATTGACGTATTTAAAGCCCATCTTGGTCGGGGCGATGATGTCAGGGTGAAACACCATCAGCCCTTGATGTTGCAGGGGTAAAAGCTCATTATCAATCGTGCTAATAAGTAGCCCCGTCCGCTCTTCAAAGGTGCAAGTCGTCGTGCCATCTGCCAAACGCAGGGCATTCATCATAAATTCAAAGGGCAGGCTTTCATCCGCTACCCGTTCAAAGCCTACCATCTTTGGGGCGTTATCATAATTTAGATAGTCTTTGGGCAGGCGAGATTTGGCATAACGATAAATGCCATCTGGATAATCATCATGTCCACGCAGTGTTACTTTGCCATGCCCACCTGCCCCAATGGCAAGATAGTCGCCAAACTGCCAATAATTGACATTATGACGACACGGCTCATCATCACGCCCGACCCATGCCGACACTTCATAATTGGCAAAACCTGCTTGCAAAAGTCGCTCTCGCCCTGCATTCTCTATGCGTTCTAGCTCATCATCACAGGGCAGGTCGGGCGGACTGCGATAAAAGGCGGTGTTCGGCTCAATGGTTAGCTGATACCATGAGATGTGCGTTGCCCCTGCCGATAATGCCATGTCAATGTCACGCACGGCAAGTGTGGCGGTCTGATTGGGCAAGCCATGCATTAGGTCGGCATTGATACGGGTAAAGCCTGCTTGTTTGGCGTTTTTGACGGCATTGACCGCTTCATCATGGCGATGTATTCGCCCCAATGTCGTCAACACCTCATCATCAAAGGACTGCACACCCACCGATAATCGGTTGATACCCAGTGCCAAATAGTCGGCAAAAGGGGCGCGTTCTAGCGTGCTGGGGTTAGCTTCTAAGGTAATCTCAATATCATCGGCAAAAGGAAGCATCTCACGCAACCCCAAAAAAAGCACCCGATACTGCTCTATCGGCAACAGCGACGGTGTCCCCCCACCGATAAAGATACTCTGTATCGCACGCCCCCCTGTTAAGGCAACCTGCGAGCGAGCGTCAGCCAAAAGTGCCTTGACATAGTCGGCAAAGGGAGCAGACTCGGGCAAGGCGTGCGAGTTAAAATCACAATACGGGCATTTTTTAACACACCACGGAATGTGAATGTACAAAGACAATGGGATATTGGCAGGGTCAAGGATTAGGCTATGTTCGTTCATGGGTTTTTGTGGCGTGACACATGCCATGCCTTTTGTTGTTTTTATGATTGGTTGTTATGATTTTTGTGTTAAGTTGCCATACTATTTGGTATTGTATTTAGCCATCATATCAGCTCACGCCTAGTCTTGCACCAAATCATCAAATTGCAACAAACCAAACTTCATTCCCAAATGCTTCTCTAAGGCAGGCAGGTTAAAAGCGTCATCTTCGCCCACCAAGCTAACAGACACGCCCGATTGTCCTGCTCGTCCTGTACGCCCGATACGATGAACATAATCATCGGGCAAATCAGGCAGAGTGTAGTTAATGACATGGGTCACGTCATCCACATGTATGCCACGCCCTGCCACGTCGGTCGCCGCCAGTACATTAACTTCGCCATCTTTAAAGCGTTTTAGGTAACGCTCTCGCTTGGCTTGGGCGACATCGCCTGAAAGCATGGTCACGTCCACATGCTTGCGTAGGTTGTCATACAGGCGTTTGACTTGGTCTTTGCGATTGGCAAAAACAATGGCTTTTTTGACATCATCACTGCCAAGCAACTGCTTTAATGCTGTCAGTTTTTGGCGGTCGGTCAATAGATAAAAACGCTGTTCAATGTTCTTATTGGTACGACTCTCGGGGGCGATTTCCACAAAAGTCGGCTGATACAGCCAGCGATACGCCAAATTCATGACGTCAGTGTTAAACGTCGCCGAGAACAGTAAACTTTGGCGGTGCGTATTGGCAGGCATTTTGTTGATGAGTCGCTTGACATCAGGAATAAACCCCATATCCAGCATGCGGTCGGCTTCATCTAACACCAACACTTCCACACGGTCAAGAAACAGCACGCCCTTTTGCACCCAATCAATAATCAGCCCTGGTGTGCCAATCAAAATATCCATCGGACGACGGTTTATCTCATTTGCTTGCTTGTCATAATCCGCCCCACCAGTCATACACAAGGCATACAACCCACTGTATTTGACGAGCTCTCGGCAGTCGCTATAAATCTGCTGTGCCAACTCTCGGGTCGGTGCTAGGATTAACGCCCGTGGCTCACCCAAATAACGTGTCTCATCATCACCAAACGGGCGAGAAAGCAGGCTTTGGATGATGGTAATCAAAAACGTGGCGGTCTTGCCCGTGCCTGTCTGTGCCTGCCCAATGGCGTCTTGTCCTGCTAGGGTATGGGGCAAGATTTGGGCTTGAATGGGCGTGAGAGTCTCAAAACCCAAAGCCGATACTGCCTTTTGGATGGGTTCTGCTAGGGGTAAGTCACGAAACGTGCTAAATTGCTCGGTCAAGGGCATGTCCTTTTAAGCTAAATGGGCGAATATTGTTTGGTGTTTTTACCAAATGTTTGTCAAGTTTTTATCAATGATATTTTTAAAAATGATAAAAATCAAAAGTGATTGGCAACATTTACGTTTTTATCTTTTGATATTTTCAAATCATCCATCCAAATCATTAAAACAGGCATTAAGTGAGCCTTCCACGGCTTGCTGAACAAACCGCTCTTTGTCGGCTTTGTCATCATAAACAGGCATTTTATAAATGATGTTCAAGCCGTTTTGCCATGTCTCGTCGATAAATGACACCATGTCTTTTTTGGAAAAACTTTTTTCCACTCTTTTTAGGGCTTTATCAAGGTTTTTCTTGGCTTTGTCTTTGCTGACGCCATTTTGATGGTCAATGGCGATGTCATAAACGCCTTTACTGGCAAGCATGCAAATCCCTGCTATCTCTTCGATTCTGGCTGATTCGTCCGCTGATAAGGTCACTGCCGAATGAGCCGTACCGCCAACACCAAGCAACACTAGGATACCAAGTGTATGGATAAGTTTGTTTGGCTTTTGCATAATCACGCCTTTATAAAAGAATCAATCTTATATTTTATCATAACTTATCATAACAGGCAAAACCCAATTTAAAAGCCTAATTTTAAAACCTTATAAAAAAAACCCACCCCAAGGGCAGGTTTTGCGTGATTTAAACATCACATTAATTTGGTGACTTCTTCGGCTTGCAATCCTTTATCGCCTTCGGTCACGACAAATTCCACCATTTCACCTTCTCTTAGTGAGCGATAGCCGTCACCGACAATGGAACGAAAATGCACAAACACATCTTCGCCAGTGGCACGCTGGATAAAGCCAAAACCTTTGGCATTGTTAAACCATTTAACCTGACCTTGTTCACGAGCAGACATAACACTTCCTTAAAAAATACCACATTGTAACACTTACAATGATACAAATAATCAAATAAGCCTACGCACTACGCAGTTATCGTAAACTCGTGCCTAAATATAGCACACTTTTAAAGGGCTGTAAACGCACGTAACCAAACATTAACAAAAAATTTACGCCCCACTACCTTTAAAAATTTGTTAAAATAATCAGCATTTAGCATAAAACACATAGACATCAGTACTCATGAATCAAACCACCCCCCTAAACCGTAAATTATTAGTGCTAAACGGTGCCAATCTGCACTTATTGGGCAAGCGTGAACCGCACATTTATGGTACGACCACCTTACAAGACATCATTCACCGCCTATCCACCACCGCTCATCAGCACGGTATCCAACTTGACCATTTTCAGTCCAACCACGAAGGCGATATCGTGGACATCATCGGTAGCCAAGGCGTATTGGCGGACGACCACGACAAATTTGATGGGGTCATCATCAATCCAGCCGCCTTTACCCATACATCCGTTGCCATTCGTGATGCTTTGCTTGCCAGTGGCAAACCCTTTATTGAAGTGCATTTATCCAACGTCCACGCTCGTGAACCGTTTCGCAGTCATTCGTATTTTTCGGATAAGGCGGTGGGCGTGATTTGTGGGCTTGGCGACATGGGTTATGACATGGCATTGGCATGGTTTTTAAAAAATTTATATAAAACAAACGGCGTACACTCATGACCATCATCGCTTATACTGACGGGGCGTGCAAAGGCAACGGCAAGGCAGGGGCGTCCGCTGGCGGATTTGGCACGCACATCATCTACCCCACAGGCGACGTGCTAAACATTTGGGGCGGTGAGAGCGACACCACCAACAACCGCATGGAACTCATGGGGGCAATCACCGCCCTAGAACGCACGCCTGCCGATACGCCAATACAGATTTGGACGGACTCGGGCTATGTCAAAAACGGCATTACCCAGTGGATTAACAGCTGGAAAGCCAAAGGCTGGAAAAAAGCGGACGGCAAAGCAGTACTCAACCAAGACCTATGGATACGTCTAGATAACGCCTGCCAACGTCGCACCATTGATTGGCAATGGATAAAAGGACATGCAGGACATGTCGGTAATGAGATGGCGGATAAACTTGCCAATGATGGCGTTACTGGCAGTGGTGAGTTGTTTATCAGTCACGCCCCCACAAATAACCCTGCAAGCAACAAGACAGACAGCAAAACCAATACCGAGCCAAACACTATATCAAAAGAGACAGACGAGACAACCACAATGAACGAGACCGCCAACCACGCCCTTGATGATAATAATTTTCACGGCACTGATTTTCATGACAATGCTGTTTATGAAAATGATGTGGGCAATGACATGAGTTATTATGCCGACATGGCAAACATGGTCGCAGATGATGAATTTGACCCCACCGACCCAATGGCAGATGTGGGAGCGGATATGAATGACAGCGAGCCAGTCAGCCAAGCCCAAAATAAAACCCCCAGCAAAAAATCCAAGAAAAAAACACCGCCTGCCCCCATGCAAGTGGTTCGCCACAACCACCAAAACCCAGACTATGACGGACGCACCGATGAGATTCGTGAGCCGTTTTGGGCGGTACTGCCCGACCCCATTCATCGTGGGGCGTCAGAACGTCAGCTGATTATGGATACGGAGACGACAGGCATTGACCCTGCCACGGGCGACCGTATCGTTGAGATTGGCATTGTTGAGATGGTCAAGCGTAAGCCAACTGGGGTTCAGCTACATGTGTACCTAAATCCTGACAGGGAGATGGATGATGAAGTCATTGGCGTTCACGGCATTCATAATGAATTTTTGGTAGACAAGCCCCGATTTGCCGATGTCGCTCCTTATGTCTATGAGTTCATGAAAGGGGCGGAAATCATCGCTCATAACGCCCAGTTTGATATGAAATTTTTATCGCATGAGTTTGACAAAGTGGGCATGACCGACTTTGCCGATGTCGTGGAAGTCACCGACTCACTCATGCTTGCCCGTAAAATGTACGCAGGGCAAAAGAACAATTTGGACGCCCTTGCCAAACGCCTAGATGTCGGTCAGGACATTGACCGTTCCTACCACGGAGCATTAAAGGACTCGCAGATTTTACTTGAAGTCTATCTTGCCATGACCAGCGGACAGATTGCCATGAGCATGGAAGAAGAAGGGGTGAGCCAAGATGACAACAGGGGCGAGATTAGTTTTAGTGATTTAAGTGCCTTATCCGCCCAATTGATTCGCTCAAAAGATGACTTCTCTGCCGATGGGGCATGGCGCAAGAGCGTACTCAAATAACAATTTATCCGATATTTGCCCTATTTAGCATAATTTTACTTGCCAAGTTTCGCCAAACATGGTTAAATGTAGCGATTATTAGGATGTGTTGAATATTGGTATTTGCAATGAAAAATGAGAAAAATCGCCCGTTTTTCAAGGAAAAAACTTGAGGTTGATAGTTATTCTATCAAGCAAGTTTTTGACTTCGAGCCACAAGATTTAGCCATTTTTCATGCAAAAATTGATTAAACCATCAAGTTTTTATCAAACTCCAATAAAATGTTATCAATGTTCAACACACCCTATTGCTTGCCATAAAACAACAGGATTATCATGACTCAATCAGCCAAAACCGCCACCAATTTTGACTTATCATCACTTCATATTTTGCGTAATGAAATCGGCTCTGTGCTAAAAGACGCCGAAGTGCATTTGCGTGAGTTTTATGATGACCCTGACCAAGCCCCCCTGCTGTTAGACTCAGCAAATAACCTATCACAGTTATCTGCCATTTTTAAATTGATTGCCTTTAACGGAGCAGGACTGCTTGCCGAAAATCTATCAGCAAGCTATACGCTGTTGCATGGTAATGCCGATGGCGACGAAGATGAAAATGAGATTCTGATGACAGACATCTCAGAAGCCATCATGCTACTAGACCGTTATGTTGAATTTGTCTTATTAAAAGAAACGCCCGAACCTGCCCTGCTACTACCCATCATTAATAAACTGGGCAAGCATTTGGGACATGCTGTCATCGAATCCACCACCCTAAACCAAAACATTAACAGCGTCATCATCGCCGACCCCCAAGCAAACTACGCTTCTCTTAGCACGCTTGGACTCAATGTCAGAGCCTTGACCCAAGCCTACCGCGCAGGTCTGTCTGTCATCCTTGAAAATAAAGACGGCATCATCTCTGATGATGAACGCCAAAAATTAGATGGCATGACTAAAGCCTGTGCTTTGATTGCCCAGCATTCTGACACCTTATTTTGGCAATCGGCAAAGACCATCACCCAAAACATCGCCAACGACCTACCGCTAAGCCATGCCAAAAAGCGTATCTTGGTTTATCTAGAACAGCAATTTTCTGACTATTTGCCGATTGAGGACCGTCGTTTTGCCGAGATGGTCAGCTTTGCTTGCAACAAAAACAAAGAGTTTGCCACCCTTGCTAATCAAAAGTACGCCCTAAACCGAGTGAGCGACACCAAGTTTAGCGAAATGCAACGATTCTTGTTCGGGCCCAACCGTGAAATCACCGATACGCTCAATAATTTGATTCAAGAGCAAATCGAAGCCATCAAACAAAAAGTAGATAAATTCGTGCGTGCCTCTAACGGCATGGGTGAGATTGGTGACATGGTCAGCATTGATGACATTAAAACTGAGCTTAATACCTTATCCCAGACCATGACCTTGTTGGAGCTTGCCGATGCTAGCCAAGCACTAACAGCAGCATCAGCACAAGTAAGTGGATGGCAAAACCCCACCCTAGAAGACTTGGATACTTTCTTGGATAAACTATTGGTCGCTGAAAACGCTGCCATCTTCCTTGCCAAGAGCCACACCCCTGGGGCAGTTAAATTACCCCTGCACAACCGTGAAATTTCACTACATCAGCTCGATACTTCTTATGAAACTTTGGTCAAAGAAGCACGTAGCAACCTAACTGCGGCAACTTTGGCATTAACTGACTATATCACAGATAGTAACCGTGACATCATGAATCTGCAAAACACACCTGAGATGATTCGCCAAGTGGCAGGGGCGGCGGCGTTCCTACGCCTATCTGCCACATCAGCTCAGCTATACCTGCTGGCTCGTCGCTTAGAAAACGGACTGCTTGATAAAGTTAAAACCTCCCCCGACAGCGAGCTGATTCGCATCAGTAACGCTTGGGCAGATGTCTTGGTGGCGGCAGACTTTGAATTTGAAAACTTTGAAGAAAACCGTCCTACCAATGAACAAAGCATTCTCATCAGCCAAAATAGCTTAAATCAGCTCGTGGCATGAAGCATCAAAGCATCAACACAGTAGACACACAGTCATCAACCACCCATGCAATATGGGTCGTTGATGGCGAGCGTGTTTTTTGTCGTGATGGCAAGCCTTATGCATTTTATCATACTGAGATAGGCATAGATGGCTTAGACGACTTGGATGATGGTTTGGATGACACACTGGGCGTGGTTGAACTACTACATTTTGGAGATGATGGCAGACGGGTATTTGCCATTGATTATCAAAAGATGACTAAGCCACATCCTTTTGATGGCGAGCTCATCGCCTATCGCCATGCCGTTGCCGTAACCGACGGCCACACCGCCCATGAAATCTCGGCAGGCATTCAGCTGTTATTATGGCAAAAGAGTAATCAATTCTGCGGTTGTTGTGGCACCAAAACAGTACGCCACCGCAAAGAAAACACCATGGCATGTCCTACCTGCCATCAGCATTTTTATCCCAAGATACAGCCTTGTGTCATCATCGCCATTACCCGTCCTTGTCCCATGACAGGTCAGCCTCAAATCCTATTGGCACAACATCATCGCCATCAGGCAACAGGCATGTATGGACTCATTGCTGGATTTATGGAAGTGGGCGAGAGTGCCGAGATGACCATTCATCGTGAAGTGTTAGAAGAGACGGGTATTCGCGTGGATAACATCCGCTACATCAAAAGCCAAGCTTGGCCATATCCGACCAATCTCATGCTTGGCTTTTGTGCCACTTATAAGTCGGGGAATATCGTCATCGATGAAGATGAGCTGTTCCATGCTCAGTTTTTTGGCAAAGATGATTTACCACTAATTCCCAAGCAAGGGACGATTGCTTATGAGCTGATTAGTCAAACATTAGGGCTAGATAGATATCCCGAAGAGTTTAACTCGTAAAGCTTACATGACAAACAAGTCATACCACAAAATCTTTACCCAGATACACCCGTTGCACCAACTCATTTTGTAAAATATCACTGGGCGAGCCTTGGGCGATGATGTTGCCTTCGGAGACGATATAAGCCTTTTCGCAGATGGATAAGGTCTCACGCACATTATGGTCAGTAATTAGTACGCCAATGCCCCGCTGTTTTAGGGCGGTGATGACCTCCTTGATGTCACCCACCGAAATGGGGTCAACCCCTGCAAACGGCTCATCCAATAAGATAAACTTGGGGTTACTTGCCAATGCTCGGGCTATCTCACAGCGACGACGTTCGCCCCCTGACACACTCATGCCCAGCGAATGCCGTACGTGCTCCAAATGAAACTCGCCAATGAGCTTTTCAAGTTCGGCAAGTTGGGCGGATTTATCCAAATCCTGACGAGTCTGCAATATCGCCAAAATGTTCTGCTCAATGGTCAGCTTACGAAAAATAGATGCTTCTTGGGGTAGATAGCCAATGCCTGCCTTGGCACGATCATGCATGGCTTTTTTGGACAAATCAGTATCTCCCAACATGACTTGCCCTTTATCCATCGGCACAAGCCCGATAACCATATAAAAACTTGTGGTCTTGCCTGCCCCATTAGGCCCTAAGATACCCACCACTTGCCCTTCGTCTATCTCAAAAGAGACGTCTTTGACCACCCAACGCTGTCCGTAGCGTTTGCCCAAATGGTGCATGGCAAGCGTGGTCATGGGCGAACACCTGTTTGACTATTGGACTCGCTTGGCGGAAACACCAACTCCACACGGCGACCACCGCCAGCATTGGCTTCCACATCGCCCAGTTTTAGGCTATAACGAATGGTATTACCCGAAAAGCTTGCCCCTGCTTGGGTCAGCTTGGCATTACCTGTGAGCGTGATGATACCTGTCACAGCGTTGTAATCAATCTTATTTGCCTGCCCCTTAGCAAGACCCTTTTCTTGAGTGACAACTTGTTGCATGGTTGCAGGGCGACCTGTTGCTAGGGCAGTTTTGATACTGCGTTTGTCATCTAGGTTTAGCGTGATGTTATCGGCGGTGATTTTGAGCGTACCTTGCTCGATGATGACATTACCCGAATAACTGGTTACACCTGTACGCTCGCTGTATGTCGCTTTGTCAGCAAGCAGGCGGATGGGCTGACTGGCGTCCGATGGCAGAGCATGAGCAGATAACGCCATACCCATCCCTGACACAAAAAGTAGGATTTGGGCTGATAATAAGTGTGATGTTCTCATAAGATATCCATGATAGATGAATTAAAATAAGGGCTTGTCTTCACGCTTGGGCGGGGCAAGTTCCATTTGAATGCGATAAAATTCATACTCGCCTGTCTGTAAATCCCCTGTAAAACCCTGTGCCATAAAGCTGTCCACCCCTTGGGTGACGCTGATGGGTTCACTGCTTGCCACTTGACGTTGTTTGGTATTGCCTGTTAGTAGATTGCCTTTGATGGTCATATCAGGCTTAGTGTCATCGCCTTGTCGCACCAACACAAAGCCTTCTTTTAATAACAAATCGCCCGTGGTCTGCTCCAAACTGGCAAGGCTGGCTTCTAAATGATAAGTTTCGCTATTTGGTGGCGTCCAGTCCATTTTGACATTTTTCATCTCATCCACGCCTGCACTGTTTTTTGCCAAACTGTCCGCCGTTAGCGTGTATTCAATCTCGCCCGTCTCAGGACTGGTCTGCACCGCCTTAATCTCGGTCACTTCATAAGAGACGGCAGGGGCAGACGGCACGGCAGGTTCGATTTTGACATCTTCTTTGTAAAAAAACCATGCCCCGACCATGAGTGCCATCACACCAAGCACGCTGAGAATTTTTAGATTCATGAGTGATTATCTCTATCTTTGAGCTTGATTATTGCTAGCTTAAACGTTTAGATATATTGGGCGATAAAGGCATCATAAGCCCCTTTTGCCTTTAACAACTGCTCGCACACTTCACGCACCGCGCCATGACCGCCTGATTTGGTAGTGACAATGTCCGCCACCGCTTGCGTTTCGGCACAGCCATTTGGCACAGACACGCCCACGCCTGATTCACGCACGGCTTTTAGGTCAGGCAAATCATCACCCATGTACATGCATTCGCTCACAGACAGTCCAAGCTCATCGACAAGGGCAGATAAAGCGGTAAATTTGTCATCTCGCCCCTGTACCACATGGTCAATGCCCAGCTCATCGGCACGACGTGCCACCATGGGCGAGTTTCTACCTGTGATGATGGCAAGGATAATGCCCTGCTCTTTTAATGCCTTTAATCCCACACCATCTTGGACATAAAAGGCTTTGGTCTCTATCCCATTGGCATCATAGATGATTTGCCCGTCTGACAAAATCCCATCCACGTCCATGGCAAAAAGTTTGACCGCTTGCAATCGTTTGGTTAAATCGCTCATGCTTTTTCCTTTTGTTGTTTTATAAATTTAGCTTACGCCTGCTTTTAGCAAGTCATGAATGCTAATCACGCCTGCAAGCCTACCGTTGTCCAGTACCAACAGCTGACTAATGGCACGCTCATTCATCAGCGTTAGGGCATCAGACGCTCGCATCTCGCCCGTGGTATGCTTAGGGTGCTTGGTCATGAGCGTACTCATGGGGGTCGATAGCGACACGTTATCCGCCAGTTTACGCCGTAAATCGCCATCGGTAAAAATACCCACCACACCATCCTGCTCATCAACCACCACCGCCAAGCCCAGTCGCCCCCCTGTCATCACGAGCAGGGCTTTATCAAGACTGGTATCGGCTCGCACCACGGGCAGGTTCTCGGTGTGCATGACATCCTTGACACGGGTCAACAGTTTACGTCCCAATGCTCCCGCTGGGTGCGACAAGGCAAAATCATTACTGGTAAAACCCCGAGCATGCAACAGTGCCACCGCCAACGCATCGCCCAATGCCAGTGTGGCGGTCGTGCTTGATGTCGGTGCCAGTCCGAGCGGACAGGCTTCTTCAAAATTACCAAGGGTTAAAGCGATATTGGCAGATTTGGGTAAAAACCCACGACGGTCACGGCTGATACTAATCAGGGGAATACCCAACTGTTTGACAACAGGGATAAGCATTTTAATCTCATCGGACTGCCCTGAGTTAGAAATGGCAATCAGTACATCGCCCTGCACGAGCATACCCAAATCGCCATGCCCTGCCTCCCCTGGGTGCATAAAAAATGCAGGCGTGCCCGTGCTTGCCAATGTCGCCGCTATCTTACGCCCGATATGTCCACTCTTGCCCATGCCTGTCACCACGACACGCCCCCGACACGCCAAAATCGCCTGACACGCCTGCACAAAACGCTCATCAAGCTCATTTTTAAGCAGTGCCAATGCTTCTTGTTCGGTGTTAATGGCGGTCAAGCCCACGCTAATAAAGTCAGTATCAAGGTCGGCTGTGTTCGGGGTTTGGTCGTTCATGAGCGGCGGATGGTTTGTAAAATAAAATGGGTATGATACCATATTTGGCGATGTTTTATGGCAAATTTTTATCAAACTGCGATAACTTTTATCATAAAAACTTTTATGATAAAAAAGCCCACATCATGTGAGCTTTTTTACGATTAGTTACCACGAGCGACATCATTCATCGTCATTGGTTTTGTCAAACCCTTGACGGTCAAAGGTGCTGTTGTCAAAGGCTTTATTATCAAATCCCTTGCCATCAAAGCCACGTTCATTTTTCTCAAAGCCTTTACCATCAAAGCCACGCTCTTCAAAACCCGAACGCTCAAAGCCTTGATTAAAGCCCATGCCCCCTTGTGGATAGCCACCACGTTCAAAGCCTTGATTGCCACCAAAACCTTGGTTTGGCGGAGTGCGAGTAAAGCCACCCACAGGACGGGTTGTGCCCGCCCCACCGCCAAAGCCTTGACGGTCAAAGCCTGCATTAGGATAGCCCGTGCCTTGATAGTTACTGCCACTCATCACGCCCACCGATGACGGATAGCCCGTACCTGCACTAGGGGTTGCACCATCTGTGCGTGGGTTGCGAGTGGGGACAACGGTAGAAATGGCATGCTTATAGACCATTTGGCTCACGGTGTTTTTTAGTAACACAACATACTGGTCAAATGATTCAATCTGACCTTGTAGCTTGATACCATTGACCAAAAAAATAGACACAGGAATGCGGTCTTTACGCAGAGCGTTTAGGAAGGGGTCTTGTAGGCTTTGCCCTTTTGACATTGTTGTTCTCCAAAATTAACACAAGAAAAAAGCAACCAACGGTGCTTGGAAAAATACGTTAAAAATCACGCCAAAAGCTCATTTTGTGCGTCTTTCATGCTTGCAAATGAAAAAATCCGTTGCTGTGACTGGGGGTCACTTGTTATGCTAGCCTTTGTTTTATTCATTTCATTGGCGTTTATAAATTGGGGTAAACTGGTCAGTTGTCTTTGCCATGTTGATTGGCGTTTTGCCATTTGCCTTGTTGCATATAATGCCTTATTTTTCATGTCTTGGCAAGCCATGTCATGCATATTTTGCCCTTTTGTTACAAAATTTTTGCCATTTTCGGCAGTCATTTTGTTGTTTTTTTGTAAATTTATAGCAAACGCATGCCAAATGGGGGAGATTTGCATAATCTCATGGTCAGTTATCGCCAAAAATTCCAACACCTGCCGATAGCCCACGCACCGCATGGACGGCATATCAGGCGTTAAATCGGGGTATTTTTGCAAAAGATGAATCACTTCATCAACCAGTCCCTGCTCCCACATGATGTCAAGGCGTTTGGCGATACGCTCGTGTAGCCATGCACGTTCAGGCTCTACCGATAGGGTCAGCCAATGCTGGTGTGGATTATGACAAGGGGCGACTTTGGGCGTATCTTGCCAGACGCTCATGGGTGTGCCTGTCTGCACATGCACTTCCACCGCCCTTGTGATGCGTTGGGTGTCGGATATTTTTAGACGCTGACAAATCTTGGGGTCATGCGTTTGCAGATAGGCGTACAGCTCGCCAATGCCTTTGCCATACAGCCATGCCATGACCTTTTGGCGAATGGCAGGGTCGGTGTCAGGCACGGCAGACAAGCCATCAAGTAACGCCATATAATACATCATCGTACCGCCCACAAGTAGCGGAATCTTGCCCCGTGCGTGAATGTCGCCAATGAGTCGCTCCACGTCCGCCACAAAAGTCGCCACGTTATAAGTCTCGGTCGGCTTGATGATATTCACCAAATAATGCGGAAAACGGACAAGCTCATCATCACTAGGCTTTGCCGTGCCGATGTTCATATCCTCATAAATCAGGGCACTATCCACCGAAATCAGCTCAAACCGCCCTGTATCAAATAATTTAAACGCCAAATCGGTTTTACCGCTGGCGGTGGGGGCGATAAGCGATAGGACGGTGTTATCGGGTAGGGATTGATAATGTAAATTCATGACAAATCCAAATCCATTCCAACAATCTCCACCACCCGACTTTCATCGGCTTGTCTTGTGATGTTTATTGTTATATCATGCTTTGGTAAAATGTTCTCGGCACGGCTTGCCCATTCAATGATAACCAGCGAATTTAGCTCATCAAAATATTCAAAAAACCCAATAAAATCCAGCTCTTCTGGGTCATTTAGCCGATATAGGTCGGCATGGTACACAGGCTTACCATTGATGTTATAAGGCTCAACTAGGGTATAAGTTGGGCTTTTTACCGCCCCTGTATGCCCCAATGCACGCAAAAGATAACGGGTAAAAGTCGTCTTGCCCGCCCCCAAATCGCCCGATAGCCACAGACTGCCTGTGGGATTGGTTTTGGCAAGGGCGTTGGCAAGATGTTCGGTGTCGGTTTCGTTTTTTAGGATTAAAGTTTTCATTCTTCACGTTCAATTTTAGAAACAGGAAAAGCCATTCTCAATGGTGTATTTTGCAATTCAAAAAATCCATAACTTTGATAAAATGATTTTGCCTGTTCATCTTTGGCATCAACAATCACAAAAGCCACACCAATCAACTCAGCTGTTCTTTTTGCTCGCCGTAGGGCGTGTGCCAACAAATCAATACCGATTCCCATGCCTTGATAATTTTTATCAACCGCCAAACGCCCAATCAATATGCAAGGTATGGCAGTATGTGGTGATTGATTTTTTAATTCATCAGGACTGTCCGATTTTTGTATTTTATCCGCTGATAAGGTGTAAAATCCAATGACACGACCATTTTCATGACTAACATAAATAACCGCTTCCTGTCTTTTTACAATTTGACTGGCAAGTTGTTTAATAAAACGATTTAATATGTCATTACCACAGTCAAATAAAAACCTATCGTGATTTTTATTTAACGGTTCAAATACCAATGAATGCTTACGATTTATCAAGTTCATAACCCCGAGCAATTAACGCTTTCATTTTTTCATTTGGCTCTGGGGGATTATTTAAAAAATCCATCATATTATTCCACTCTTCATCAGTCAAATAAATACCTTTGTCTTTATCAACTATTTTTAAAGCGGTTTGATAGGCTTGCTCAGTAATAAAATCACTCAATGGCATACCAACAATTTGACTTGCTTTTTCAATAATCACTTGCTCACTAGGAGTAATGTCTAACACTATCATAGTTTATCCTTAAAAATTCACTTGTCTTAACGGCTGTGGATTGACAAATTTCTCGCCACGTTTTAACTTATCAAACAGCTCGCTATCGCCCCACTCGGCTTTGACTTGTTCGCTAAATTCAAACATATCCAGCGACAATTTGCCCATACGGTCGTTTTCTATGTCTTCTTTAAAACATTGGGCGTACCCTGTGGCGGTCTCGTGGACGATGACCGAATAGACAGACACGTCCGTCTCGCCATTTTGGGTTGTGGTATTGGCTAGTACTTTATCCGCCCAATAAAAAATCACACGACTAAACTGCTCGGCAGATGGCGACACAGGCAGACTTATCCAGCGAGCCGAAAAGTCCTTGCACGCACGGATATAGTCGCTATCGTCCTTATCCCAAAAAGTAATGGCGTGGTCAAAGCTGTCAATCAAGTCCTTAATATGCGACTTTAATAGCCCAAAATCATAGACCATTTGCCCGTTGTCAAAGGCGTGGGCTTCTAGGATAAGTTCGACCTGATAGCTATGCCCATGAATAGAGCGACTGCAACGGTCGGACGTGCAGTTGCGGACGATGTGGGCATTTTCAAATTTAAAGAGTTTACGGATACGCATTTTTGAATGTTGTGTGGTTAATTTTTTGTATTATATCATGAAATTTTGTTTTTGGACGGATACGCATTTTTAGCCCAAATAAATAAAACCCCACATAATGTAGGGCTTTATTTGATGATGATTTATTTTTAACAGCTCATTCATTGACAAAAGCAATCTTAGTCAGCCCTGCCCCGCTTGCTGTTGCCAGCACTTGGGCGATTGTGTCATATTTGCCTTCTTTGTCGGCACGCAGATGAACTTGGGGGTCAGCCCCTTTTGCCACTTCTTCACCAAAACGAGCGTTAAGCTCATCTAGGCTCAAAGCCGTTTTATCCCAATAAATTTGACCGTCCGCATCAATGCTAATCTGTATCACATCGGGGGGCATGTCATTGACCTGTGCCGATGTCTTTGGCAAATCAAGCGGTACGGTCGGGTTTAGTACCGTTGCTGTTACCAAAAAGATAATCATGAGTACCAGCATGATGTCAATTAGGGGGATAAGGTTAATCTCATTCATGCCCCCATTGTCGTTGTCGCCCAGCTCAAACGCCATGATAACTCCCTAGCGTGCCACACGGGCAAGCAGTGCGTGAGCGGTATCATTGGCATGATGAATGGCACGCTTATTGATACGTGTGATGATATTAAAAAACACCACCGCAGGAATCGCCACCGCCAGACCTAGACCCGTCATAATCAAGGCTTCGCCCACCGGCCCTGCCACTTGGGCAAGTCCTGCCTGCCCGCTCTGACCGATGGAATGCAAGGCATGAAAAATCCCCCACACCGTGCCAAACAGCCCGATAAATGGAGCAATGGCGGCGGTCGTGCCGAGTACCGATAAACCCTTTTCAAGCTCAAAACGATAGCGAGCGATGTTCTGTAACAGGCTCTGCTCGGTGATGATTTTGCGTTGATTAAAATCAAGCCCACCAAAATCTTTGCTGACGTTATCAATCTCGGCAGTGAGTTCATCGCCAATCACGCCTGCCATTTGGCGAGAGCTAAGTAGGCGAGTAATACCCACAAACCATGAAACCAATGACAAAGCAATCAAGATAAAAAATAATGTTTTACTGACAGCGTCAGTATATTGCCAATAATGTGCAAAATCCATAATCATTCCTTATAAAGAATGGGTTAAGTAAATGTTGTATTTAAAATTGTACTGTCGTGGAGAATGTCACTGTTCCCGACATCGGCTGACCGCTTGATGATTTAAAGGGGTGCAATCTGGCTCGGCGAAGGGCTTGGGAGATTTGTCTATCCAAGCCTTTATCGCCTGTATTCACGCCAGAGACACTGGTAATCTTACCATTAGCATCAATGGTGAGTGTGGCAACAAAATTTGCCGAACCGCTTAATTTTTCGGACGTCAATCCATTCCAGTTAGGTTTGCTTTTCCAACTGGCATTGGAGATGGATAAATTTTGACCTTTTAGCTCACCACCGCCAGCACCACCGCTTTTTGTCGTATCTTTATTGCCAGTTTTATTGTCGGTTTTGGTGTCTTTACCATCACCACCCCTGCCTTGACCTTGTTCGGCACGGGCTTTGGCATCAGCTTCTGCTTTTTGGCGTGCCAATTCTGCCTGTCTGTCTCGTTCGGCTTGACGTTCACGTTCGGCTTGACGTTCTCTTTCTTGTTGCTCACGTTCACGCTGTTCTCGCTCTCTTTGCTGTTGCAACTCAAAGGCTTTTTGAGCTCGCTCCTGAGTGATGATGTCCACCTGTGGTTCTGTGACTTTGGGTGGCTCTTTGGGTTCGAGTTTAACAGGTTCTTGTTTAAGCTCAGGTTTTGGTGGTTTAGGTTTTGGTAACTCTTTTTGGGGTTCAGGTCTAGGCTCAGGCTTAGGAGCTTTTGGTGGTGGCAATGGGCTTGCCTTGGGTGGGGCAGGTGCCGCCACAGACTGTGCAGGGGTGGGCGTTGTCTTGGGTTCGGGGGTGGGTTCAGGCTTGGGTGGTTCAGGCGACTCTTCGTTATTAAGCTCAATCATCTGAATTTCAAGCGGTGGCGTGATTTTAGGTGGCTCAATATGAAGCATTTGCATGGTTGCCAAACCCACGCCTGCCACGCCATGCAAAATAATCGCCACAGCCGCCGCCAACACCTTGTATTTATTAGAGTGCTCAAAGGTCATCATCACAAACCCACAAAAGAAAAACGTTGTTTTTGGATTTAAACAGCATTTATCATAACAAAAAGTTATACAAAACGGATAAAAAAGCAAGAAACGATAACAATTATCAATCGGTACATTATCTTAAATTTTGTACAAAATTGCAAGGGGTTAAGAATGATTATTTTTTAAAATTTTCACATTTAAGACTTCTTGTCTGTATTATTTACATCTTGCTTTGGGGATAACACCACCACTTTTGGCTCGCTTTTTGCCTTATAAGCGTCATAATCGGCATAGGGGTCGGTTTTCATGTCGTTTTCGTTTTGGTCAAGCACTTTGATTGAATAATCTTGTAAGACAAACTTCACATACACCACCTGCACCCACACAATCGCCACCACCATAAGCGGTGTCGCCATGGCAACGCCAAGCACGCCTGTGAGCGTTCCCATGATGATTTGCGAGAGCAGTAGAGCCACAGGGGGCAGGTCGATGAGCCGTTGTTGCACCATTGGGGCGACCACATAGCTTTCTAACTGCTGAACCACGACAATCATAACAAGTGTCCACAGTAGCAAATCAGGTGAGACAATCAGCACAAGGAGCAGAATCGGCACCGCCGACAGCCACGGACCAATCACAGGCACAAAATCCAGCACGAAGGCAATCACGCCCATTGCCAACGCAAACGGAATGCCCATCAGCCACAACGCTGCCCCTGTTGCCACACCCACAAACGCCATGACCACAAACTGCCCGATGAGCCATTGCTCTATCGCTCCATAACTGCGTTTTAGCAGGTATTCGCCCTTGTCTCGATACGGCTTTGGCACAAGGGCAATGGCACTTTTGGTGTACACGCTTGGCGATAATGCCAAAAACAGCCCCACCACCAAAATCACAAAAAACGTCCCCACACCGCTTAGCATACCCCCAAAAAATGCAGGCAGACCACCGACAATACTGTCTTGAAATTTTTCAAAAAACGCCTTGGGGTCTTGTTGGAATTCCACCGCCCACGCGTTTTGGGTTAGCCATTCATAGATGGCAGGATAGCTTTTAAGGTAGTCTTTGATGGCGTCAAAAGACTTGGGGGCAAGCTCTTTCATGTCGGCAAACTGAGCGACAAGCTCCGAGCCAAACATCGCCAAAAACCCCGCCACCACCGACAGCACCGCCACCGTTACCGCACCGACTTGCACGCCGTGGGGCAGTTTGGCAAAGTAGTCGCCCACTTTGGGAATTTGGCAGGTGAGCTGTGCCAAACTTAGCAAAAACACCGCCACCAAAATGGACGCAAATACCATAAGCCACACTTGAATGAGATAATAAAAACTCATCAAAAACAGGACAAGGGCGACAAAAAAGACAATGGCGGATTTGTAAGATGTGGTCATGGCAGGCACTTAGATGAATGCTATCAATAAAAGTGCAAATGTAGCCCAAAATGGCGAATTTGGCAAGGGGTTTTTGTGAAATGGTTGAATTTATTTTTATAATTAAAAGTTTTTAAATTTATAAAAATTATAAATAAAATTTGTCAAATATTATCCTTTAAAAAGTGCTAAAATAACCCTTTTAGCCAACCGCCAATTTAGGAAAAAATTATGCCACAATACCGCTCAAAAACTTCCACACACGGTCGCAACATGGCAGGGGCAAGAGCCTTATGGCGTGCCACAGGCATGACGGACGATGATTTTAATAAGCCAATCATTGCCATTGCCAACTCATTCACGCAGTTTGTCCCCGGGCACGTTCATCTAAAAGACATGGGGCAACTTGTCGCCCGTGAGATTGAAAAGGCAGGGGGCGTTGCCAAAGAGTTTAATACCATTGCCGTAGATGACGGCATTGCCATGGGGCATGGCGGTATGCTGTATAGCTTGCCAAGCCGTGATTTGATTGCCGACAGCGTGGAATATATGGTAAACGCCCACTGTGCAGATGCCCTTGTGTGTATCTCCAACTGCGACAAAATCACCCCCGGTATGCTTATGGCTGCCTTACGCCTAAATATCCCTGTGGTCTTCGTCTCGGGCGGCCCTATGGAAGCTGGCAAGGTGCTGGCAAGTGAGGTGCATGACGGACACATGACCCATGAGACCGTTACCTATGAAACGGGTAAAAAGGTGCGTAAACTTGACCTAGTGGACGCCATGATTGATGCCGCCGATGACCTAATCAGCGATGAAGACGTGGCAAACGTGGAGCGTTCTGCTTGCCCAACTTGTGGCTCATGCTCTGGTATGTTTACCGCCAACTCCATGAACTGCCTAACCGAAGCACTAGGCTTGTCGCTACCTGCCAACGGTTCGCTACTTGCCACGCACGCCAAGCGTAAAGAGCTTTTTTTGGAAGCAGGTCGGCTGATTGTAGAGCTTGCCAAACGTCATTATGAACAAGATGATTATAGCGTTTTGCCACGCTCTATCGCCACCAAAGCCGCATTTTTGAACGCCATGAGCCTTGACATTGCCATGGGCGGTAGTACCAATACCATTTTGCACCTATTGGCGGCGGCGTTTGAGGCAGGCGTGGACTTTAAAATGGCGGACATTGACTGCCTATCTCGTGCCGTGCCGTGCCTATCGAAAGTCGCCCCCGCCACCCAAAAATACCACATGGAAGACGTGCACCGTGCAGGGGGTGTGATGGGGATTTTGGCGGAGCTTGATAGAGCAGGGCTAATTCGCACGGGCGTGCCAACCGTGCATAGCCCAACCCTAGCGGACGCCCTTGCCAAATGGGACGTGATGAACCCCGACAACCAAACCGCCCGAGAGCTGTACATCGCCGCCCCTGCGGGCGTACGCACCACGCAAGCATTTAGCCAAAACAAAGTCTGGGGTAACCTTGATTTGAACCGTGAATCAGGCTGTATCCGCTCCAAAGAATTTGCGTACAGTCAAGACGGTGGGCTTGCCGTGTTGTTTGGCAACATTGCCGAGCGTGGCTGTGTGGTCAAAACCGCAGGCGTGGACGAGAGCATTTTGACCTTTACAGGGCGAGCTCGTGTGTTTGAAAGCCAAGACAGTGCGGTGGAGGCGATTTTGGCGGACAAAATTGTCGCAGGCGACATCGTCATTATCCGCTATGAAGGCCCCAAAGGCGGGCCTGGTATGCAAGAAATGCTCTATCCGACAAGCTATCTAAAATCAAAAGGCTTGGGCAAGGCGTGTGCGTTGCTCACAGACGGTAGATTTAGCGGTGGTACATCAGGGCTGTCTATCGGACACGCAAGCCCCGAAGCTGCCGAAGGCGGTGCGATTGGCTTGGTGGAAGAGTTTGACACCATCAAAATTGACATTCCAAACCGCACCATTCATCTGGACGTATCGGACGATGAGCTTACCAAACGCCGTACCGCCATGAATGAACGTGGTAAACAAGCGTGGAAACCTGTAAACCGTGAACGCTATGCCTCCCAAGCCCTGCGAGCCTATGCTGCCATGGCAACCAGTGCCGATACAGGGGCGGTGAGAGATGTGGGGCAGGTGGAATAAAGGTTGTAAATTTGCTAGAATGAGGGGGCGAGTAATCGTTCCTTTATTTTTTAGAGAAAAGAGATGCCAAGATTTGACAACGAAACCGAATTGCTGGAAAAACTGCGTGATGATGCTGGCAAAATGAAACTTTGGACAGAATACACGCCCAATGGACTTGAAAATACTCGTTATGAAATTATCAATGGTATGGTAATTTTAACGCTACATTATGGAAGAATTAATTCTAAAATTACAGGAAATTTAATTAATTTATACAGAAAATCATCTGACAACCATTTATTTTTACAATATTTTGATGTAAAAATTGACGATGATAATATTTATTTACCAAAAGCAATTCTTGAAAAAAGACAAACCATTAATAGTGATAAGCCTTGTTCCACAGAGCCAATCATTATTTTTGAAATTTTAACCCATAAAAACAAACACCTATTAAATGCCAAATTTGAACATTATCAAACCCTAGAAACTTTACAAGAATATGTGGTGGTGGATTTAAATAATCCGCAAATTTTTATTTATCGCAAAGATAATAATTGGCAAGCCGAATATTTGAATATTGATGATGACTTATATTTAAAAAGCGTGGATTATTCGGTAAAAGTGGCGGATATTTATGATGATATTGAATTTTAATAACATTAAATATCGGTATTAAAAACGGTGCGTAATACACACCTTACTTTCTAAAACAATGAAAAAATTTATCCACGCCATTTTATCCTTAATAAAAACCATCGGTATCGTTTGCCTTTGGTGTTTATTAACCACCCTTATTGCAATCAGCCTTAGTAAATTAGAAAAAGAACATTACACCCCCACCGATACGCCCAATGAAAGGTTTATGGTGGGTGGACAGCATTGGCAAGATTTTGTGGATAGGTGTTTAAAAATTTTGGAAAATGGCAATTATCAATACATCAATGAAGGGGCATTACAAACCGAATATTCAGAATATCAAATTGATGGCGATATTGTTATTCCTGTGTCATTTGAACGGCAGAATTTTGGGCATTTTGTCATTGCAATGTTTTTGGCATTTTTAATGCTATCATTTTTAAAATACCTACACGCCATTTATAAAATCAGAAAAGATAAAAATTCTTTAATCGCTTATCATAAAAAATTAGGCAAAGAATTGCTTATTTTTATGGGAATTGTTGGTATTGGGTGGGGTTTGATATTAACAAGATAAAAATCACGCCACCCAAACCCAGTCATTTTTAATATCAAAACCCATTCTTTAATTCACGAAGTGCGGTAAATATGGATAATTCATCATCACTGGTTAAGGGATAATGCTTTTTGATATTTACCACCATGTCTTTATCATCGATTTGCAAAAACACATTAATCGATTTTTCGACTTTTAAGGTGGTGGGTAGAGATGGTATTTGATTTGCTAGTTTATCTTTTACTTGATGTTGATGATGAATGATTTCCTCTTTATATTTATCCGCACAAACCGACAGGGCAAATGTTAAATTAGACAACGTGTATTCGTGTGTGGGATAAAATAAAGTCTCCTCAGGCAAACCCCCAAAGCGTTTCATGCTATCAAACAACTCCCCAATCGTCCCTGTAAACACCCGTCCACAACCGCCACTAAATAGCGTATCGCCACAAAATACATGGGTCTTGTCGTCCATATCACACAAATAGGACAAATGCGTGTCGGTATGTCCTGCCGTTTTCCATACTTTAAACGTCAAGCCGAGCAGTTCAAATTCACTATCTTCATCGCACGCCACATCAGGGGTCATGCCAATGGCGTTAAGGTGCGACTTATGGGCGTAAATCTTAGCGTTGGGATAAGCGGATTTGGCACTTGCCACACCGCCAATATGGTCATCGTGATGATGCGTGATTAAAATGGCGGATAGGGTAAGATTGTGCTCATGTAGATAATCAAGCACAGGCTTATCATCGCCAATATCCACGGCAACGGCGTTATTATCCTTCACGATAAGCCAAACATAATTGTCATTTAAAATGGGAATGGGAGTAATATGCATGAGTTTTTCCAAAATATAAAAAGCCGACTGGTCAGTTGTAAAATAAAGGCGAACCAAATCCGCCCTTATGTTAACCTAATAAACCTGATATTTGCCATAGGTTTTGTAGCAACTGTATTCCACTCCCCATCAAAGTGCAATACAAAAACTTAGTACAAAGAGTCAATACCGAGCATTTAATGTACAGTAACTTGCTTTTGTAACTCATCTCTTACCATTGCATTTAAAATGGTTAGAAGTTTACGCATACAGGCAACAATGGCAACTTTGAAGGGCTTGCCATTGGCTCTTAATCTTTGATAGAAGGTTTTGATTTTCTCATCAAAGCGAGTAGCCACCAAGGTTGCCATATACAGTGCCTTACGCACTTCTGCTCGCCCTGCTTGACACAGACCTTTAAACTTAGTCTCTCCACTTTGTTTGGGGTGGGGTGCAACACCCACAAGACTGGCAAGTTGTTTGTGTGAGATTGTGCCAAGCTCAGGCAGCATTGCCAATAAGGTGGCTGTGGTGGTTTGTCCAATACCTTTGATGCTTTGAATGACACTGCCCTTTTGTTTAAGGTCTGGGTGATGATCATCAAGATGGGTTTTGATTTGTTTGTCAAGCTCATGAATTTGCTCTGTTAGATAAGCAATATGAGCTTGAATGCTACCCACTTGACTGTGATGAGATTGCTCTAAGCGGTTTTTCTCAGCCGTACACATTTGGACAAATTGATTGCGTCTGTTAATCAATGCGGTTAATAACTCTTGACTTTGACTGGGTGGACAATAAAGCAAGGTGGCTAAATCATCTCTTTGTGCCATCATTTTGGCATAAAAAGCAAGCATTTTGGCGTCTTTATTGTCTGTTTTGGTTAAGGACTGTGATTTGGCAAATTGATGTGTTTGTCTTGGATTGGCAATCATGACACAAATGCCTGCCAAACATAAGGCTTTGGCAAGGGGCCCTTCAAGTCCACCTGTACTTTCTAGAACCACTAAGGTTTTGCCATGATCGCATTGTGTTTGTTCATCTTTGATAAAACAGATGGCTTGGTCAATGCCTTGTGCTGTGTTATCATAGTTTTGGGTGATAATGAAGTGGCAAGCACAAAGCTCTTTTTGGCGATGTCAATGTCAATAAAGTGAACATAGTGTTTGTCTAACTCATTGTTTGCTGATTTCATACTCATCATAAACCTGCCTTGCATTCGGGTGTTAAACTGGTAACTGTACGGTTGTTGTTGATGGGTGCTTATCTGTTTCAATGCGACAAACGAATGTCATCTCTAGGGGCGAAACGAAAGACAGATAAGTGGGTTGGCTTATTATATCTTGTTTTGGATATACAAGGGGGTTGGCTCCGCACGTCTTTTGATGTTGTCATTTTTATAGGCGTGCACAGCACGCCCCTACGTCCATATATCATGAATTTGTGATTTGGGGTTGGTCTACGCATTGGTACAAATCAAGCGTACGTTTTTTCAAATTCTTTCATAAAGTCCGCCAATGCCTGTACCTGCTCATAGGTTACGGCATTATAAATGCTCGCTCGCATACCGCCAACCACACGATGGCCTTTTAGGTTTAACAGCCCTGCATTTTTAGACTTTTCCAAAAAGACTTTATCAAGCTCGCTGTCGGCAAGCGTAAACGGCACATTCATGATAGAGCGATAGCGTGGATTGACGGCATTATCATAAAAGCTAGAATTATCAATGACTTGATATAGTAGTTCGGCTTTGGCTCGGTTGGTTTTGGCAATGCCTTCCACGCCGCCATTTGCCAATAACCATTCAAATACCAATCCCGACAAATACCACGCAAACGTGGACGGGGTGTTGAGCATACTGTCGCCATCTGCTTGATTTTTATAATTTAAAATGCTAGGACACCACGCACTTGCACGCTCCATTAGGTCTTTGCGGACGATGACAAGGGTCAAGCCAGCAGGTCCAATGTTCTTTTGAGCCCCTGCATAAATTAGCCCAAAATCATTCACATTAATCGGCTCGGATAGGATACAAGACGACATATCCGCCACGATGGGGGCGTTTACTTTTGGTGTGTCAAAAATCTGCACGCCGTGAATGGTCTCGTTGGGGCAATAATGAAAATAAGACGCACCGTCTGTTAGCTCCCAAGTCTCAGGCGTGGGTACGTTTTTACCATCCCCTTGTGCAACTAGGTTAATCTTGCCTAAGCCTAGCGTTTCATAGCGTTTGGCTTCTTTATAGGCCTTTTGGGACCATGTGCCAGTATTTAGATAATCCGCCGTGCCGCCATTTAGCAGGTTAAAGGGAATGGCTGAAAATTGCAATGACGCACCGCCTTGCAAAAACAGCACGGCATAGTCGTCCGAGATGCCCATGAGCGTGCGTAAATCCTGCTCGGCTTTGGTGGCAATCTCAATATAATCAGCACTGCGATGGCTAATCTCCATGACGGAGGTACCCTTGCCACGCCAGTCTAACAGCTCAGCTTGAGCTTTTTGTAGGACTTCGGTGGGCATGGTGGCAGGGCCGGCACAAAAATTGGCAAGACGGTTCATGGTTGTCCTTTAAAGGTGGGGAATAATAGGGTGTATTGAACTTTGGTAAATACTCAAAAATGCCCTAGCATTGTAGCAGATTTTTGGCAAAATTTTAACAGTCATCGGCATATTTAACCATAACTTAACCCACCACCGTTTGCCAAAACTGCTTTTTTAGGGCAGGACTCGTCATCATTTGGCGGATACTCGGCAAGATTTGGGCAGTTTGGGCAATGACACCTGCGGGCGTATCTGTCAAAAACGCCACTTGCACAGCTTGATGATGACCAGATGACACACAAAGCCCAATGACAAAGCCGTCAAAGGTATATTGGGCAGGATTTAGCCCCACGTCCGAGCGAAATTCATTTTTAACCAATGGATAACCAATCTCACGATAAAAGGCGGTAATGGGCTGATGACTGGCTTGATTACTTAGGGCGTTTTTGAGAGACTGCCACAGCGACTGCTCATCACGGCTCATCAGCAGCATATCCACAATCAGCACCCACTGCCCGAACCGCACGCCTTGCAGGGCAAAGCGAATGTCAAGATGGGCAGGCGGAGCAAAGGGTTGGGCTTGGGCAAGGTTGGTTATGGGGTTTGGTTGGACTGGGGACTGGGCTTGTTCGCCTGTTACAATGCTTCCCAATGCTCTTTGTGATTCGGGCGTGGCTTGGGGTGGTTGCTTATTTATGATGTCGCTAGGTGTTAAATCAGCAGATGGCGGATTATCAACTGATAAACTGGCAGAATCAAGCAACGCTCTGACATCCATGACAGATAAGATTTGCGATTTATCGGGTGTTGGCGTGGTATTTGGTGCAGTAATTGGCTTGGCGTGTTGCTTGGCAGGCAACTCATCGGGCAACAAATGAGTCAAGCGTGGATTGGGTTGCAAGCGGTCATACGCAGGCGGTAGAGTTATAATCCCTGCCCTACTTTGCCCTGCTGTCGCGTGTTTTTTTGCCCACAAAGGTATGCCCGCCAATGCTAAGATATGGCGACTTTGGGCAATCTTTGGCGGACAGTCGGACAGGGTATTCATGTTATATGGGGCGTTTTATCAATATTATTTTACAAATAACTTAATATACATCACAGACTTGCAAGGGCTGGTTCTGCATGCTCTTTTGATGACTTTGTTGATAAGGCGTGCTCAGCACGCCCCTACACCCAAATATCATTGTGTTTGTAGTAATTTTAAAGTTTTGTGGCTATTATTGAAAATCAATACAAAACAAATTCATCATCAGGGCACCAATATTGATGTAAGGTTAATAATATTTCATAATCACGCTCACACAATATCCCATCGCCCAATAAAGCAGTATGTAGTGTATCAATATATCGCTTAGCCGTCAATGTATTTTTCTGCTGATATTTTAACAGCCATAATGCCATATCCATCACACTAAATGCACTCATGACTTGCATTAATTGCGTCATGTCTGTCTCATCAATCACAATCTCATGATTGATAAGCCGAATCAGCCGTTGTATGCTTGCACGGCATTTTATGTCATCGCCATCATCATAATGAGCCATAACCATATATATCATTACTGTTATCATTATCCAATCATTCATGTCCATGTCATATTTATGATACATGAATGTCAGTTTTTGTAACAATGGCTTATCAGCAATATCCATATCATCGGCAAATATCGCCAATAAACGATATAAATGCACACCCTGCCAGAATAGACTCAAATCATCATGATGATTGTCTTGATGATGTAACGCATTGATAAAATCCAACAGATGATGAACGTCATTTTTTAATAAAACCTGTTTATCATCATGTTCTAAATCCTTGATAATACGCTGATAAATCAGCATTAATAAGCCATTATCAATGCGTCTATCCATCTCTGCCACAGTTTTTAATAAAGACTTATCTATTTTTATGGTATCAATATTATCTGATTTTATATAAAAAATATTTGCCAAATTAAGCGAGTCGGATAAATAAAACCCATCATTATCATGACAAAAGACAATCGCATAAAACAGCGAAAATAATTTACTTATGGGGCGATGTAGGTCATCATTACGTAAATAACGAGCGATGATAAGGGGCAATGTCATGCTTTTGACATGAGTCATATTAACATGATGAATATTTTTTAATTCATAATCGGCTCTGGCTTGTTTGGGGTATATCATCTCGCCTTGGGCTTGCCATGATTTATCCACAACCAGCCTGCCATTAACCACTTTATCTTGTGATATTTCAATGTCATTATTATAAATGGCGATATCAATCACTTTTTGATTATCACCAGAATTCACAAATAAATGAGCATCTTTATCTTTACCCATATCTTTATCATCACATAATACAAACTCCACGGTTTTATAATCGCTCACGCCTGATTTTTTATACCAATCAATGAACATCATCTTATCATGGGTTTGTTGTAATACATCCACATCCAAATCATCAATCGCCATCTTGGCAAAGTCATCATAATAATGCTCATCCAACGCCAGTATTCGCTCATGATTGCTCGGGTGCGTGCTACCCATATGCCCCATTCGCTCCCGCCAGTTGATAGACGTCTGGGTATCTTGGGGATTTAGAAAGAAAAAATAACTCAAATGCGTGGTATAGCGTTTTTGGGCATGTGCCAAATACGGCATTCGCTGCAGGGTTTGTAATAATTTTGACACGCCATCGCTACGGGTTAATTGCACCGATGTTGCATCCGCCAAAAACTCACGCTGACGATTAAAATGCTGTTTTATCCATTCGCTACTTGCCATGCCCAAAAAGCCCAATAAGCGAATCACCAAAGAAATAAACTCTATGGACAATCGCCCCGTACCCATCACAATCACATATTCTTGGCGTTCACCTTTATCATCTTGGTATTGATAGCGTTTGGCTTTGGGTTTTTGTCGCCATTTAGACAGCCATTCTAAGCCATCGGCAACATCATAAAGCCATGACAGACCTGACATTAAGACATACATTTGTACATTTAATTTGGCATCGCCATGTAAAATATGCCCATATTCATGCCCGATAAGTCCATAAAGACTTTCATTATCTAATTCTAACGCCCCTTTACTGACAACGAGCATCATATTTGCTTGATTAACCCCTGCCACAAAGGCATTCACCCCCGTCTCATCCATGACGTATAATTTGGGTAAAGTAATGTTTGAGGCAATGGCTAACTGCTCGGCAAATTCATAATACCGCCGATATTTTGGTTCAAAGTCTTTGATGTCTTTGGCATAAATCACCTGCTGTCTTTTTTTCTTTTTATTATTATCTTCATCATCATTAAAATGATTAATAGGCAAATCCACGCCTGAGATATTAATAAATAAGCGTGTGACATCAATGTCTTTTAATAAAAAGTCATTATCATGGCTGATTTTATTATAATGATACAAAACACTCATGATAAAATAACTGGGCACAAGAATCAGCACCCAAAACCATGCAAAACCACCCAAATCACCAAAGATAACATACCATATTATCATAAAAAGTAATAAGGCAAGCAATACATGAATCATCATCGCCATGACAAATAACGCATATAACACCATGCTGTTTCTTTTGTAATGGCGTTGTAATTCAAAAAAGTTTTGATAAATTCGCTGTGGCATACATCACCAATACATTAAAGACTGACCGTTGGTGCAACATCAATGGCGGATTTATCAGCAAATTCTAATTGTGCTATTGGCATAAACCCAAACCAATTTGCCACTAAATTATTAGGAAAACTCTCACGTTGGTTATTATAAAACATCACGCTGTCATTATAAAACTGACGGGCAAATCCAATGCGATTTTCGGTGTTTTTAATCTCATCAGAGAGCTCTTTTAGGGCAGAATCGGCTTTTAATTCAGGGTAATTTTCTACCACGGCATAAAAACTGCCCAACGCCCGAGACAGGTTGCTCTCAGCATTTGCCAGTTTGATAAGCCCATCCGTGCCTGACAGCCCTGCACCTTTAAGTGCATCCAATCCACTTTTGGCGATGTTTCTGGCTTCGGTCACTTGGGTTAGTACCTGCTCTTCGTGGGTCATGTAGCGTTTGGCGACATTGACAAGATTGGGGATTAGGTCGTGGCGACGTTTGAGCTGAACATCAATCTGTGCCAATCCATTTGCCACTTGGTTTCTTAGACGAACCAGTGCGTTGTACACCGCTATCAAAAAGCCGATGATAACTGCCAATATGATGAGTGTTACGATGATGGCCATAATTTTTCCTTATTTTTACAAAATTTTGCCCTAACACAAAATTTTACTGTTAAAAATCATCAAGATGAATTAAAATAGCATGTTTTGATAAAAATGTCAGTCGCTGATACATCAAGTAACTTACACGACCATCTTATAATTTATCATGAAATCCGCCAACTATCAGCAATTTTTTGATAAATTTTATCAAAAGTTCATCCAACCGCACCACGATTTGCCATGAGAGAAGAACAGTACCGATTTTCACGCCAAAGCCATCACTTCGTTGGGCGAGATTTAGAGCCGAGCGTGTGGCAACGCATTCACATCGACCCATGGCTGACCCTGATTTTGTTCAGTATCTGCTTTGTGGGTTTGACGGTGCTATACAGTGCGTCCACGCAAAACACCGCCATGGTCATCCGACAAATGGTGAGCTATGGCATTGCCTTTGTGGTCATGGCAGTCATGGCACAGATTCCCCCCACTTTTTATCGCACGCTAAGCCCCATTTTTTATGTGCTGGGGCTGATTTTGTTGGTGCTCGTTGAGATTATTGGCGAAGTTCGCATGGGGGCGAGGCGTTGGATTGACATCCCTGGCTTTGGTAGTGTTCAGCCGTCTGAATTCATGAAACTTGGCATGCCGATGATGTGTGCGTGGTATCTATCCAGAAAGGAGCTACCACCAAGCATTCCCACGGTCTTTACCACGCTTGCCATCATCGCTGTGCCTGTGATACTCATCGCCAAAGAGCCTGATTTGGGGACGTCTATTCTGGTGGCAGCCAGTGGTATGTTTGTGCTGTTTTTATCAGGGTTGCCTTGGTGGATGATTGGCGGGGCGATTGCAGTGTTTATTCCTTTTGTGTGGGGCTTGTGGAATTTTTACATGCACGACTACCAAAAAACCCGTGTCATGACCCTATTTGACCCCGAAGCGGACGCCTTGGGGGCAGGTTGGAACATCATCCAATCAAAAACCGCCATCGGTTCGGGTGGCTTGACAGGCAAAGGCTATCTCGAAGGCACGCAGTCACATTTACACTTTTTGCCCGAAGGTCATACCGACTTTGCCATCGCAGCATTTAGCGAAGAGTTTGGTTTGGCAGGCGTGGGTCTGTTGCTGTTCTTTTATCTGTGCTTATTGGCTCGCTCTTTTTATATTGCCGTTGTCAATCCTGACACTTATTGTCGTCTGCTCGCTGGGGCATTGACCATGTCATTTTTTGTCTATATTTTTGTGAATATGGGCATGGTCAGTGGCATACTGCCCGTGGTTGGTGTGCCTTTGCCATTTATCAGTTATGGCGGTACGGCGGTGATTACTCTGATGGCAGGCTTTGGACTGCTAACCTGTGTGCATACTCATACCAAGCAGTAGGACACAATACCTTCTGTCACTATTTTAAAACCGTATGTCATAAAATGATGTACGGTTTTGTTATAAATCATGTTAAGATAAGAACATGACAGATTTATGACAAAAAATCATAAATAATGGTTGAAGACACCCTTTATTTGTTAAATTTTTAAAAACAATAGGGCGTGCCTGCCTTTGGTATTTGCAATGAAAAATAGGGGAAATCGCCCGTTTTTCAAGGAAAAAGTGAAGTTTGATAGTCGTTCTATCAAACGAGCTTTTGACGCAGAAAAACAAGATTTAGCCATTTTTCATGCAAAAATTGATAAAAGCATTAAATTTTCATCTTATTTTATAAAAATGTTATCAATGGTAGGCACGCCCTAACATCATTGTGGTTATTTGGCATAAAACTTGCAGTAATTAATTTTATGTCATGGGACGGATTTCATTTTAACCTTTGCAAATTTGTAAAGTGACTTATAAAACAATCTTGCAAAATAAAGAAAAACCCCCCATCTTATTAGGATAACTAACGATTGGCTTGCTTAAATTGACTTAACACCAATCATTAACCCACTAGAATGCCATCATTGCTTTTGTAGGTATGAATAAAAAATGTCAGGCATTCCTTTATAGGTTCTCACATGAAATATCTAAAAACTGGTGCGATTGCACTTGCAACAACCCTAGGAACAGTCGCTCCTGTTCAAGCGGTCAATGCGGCAAACACAAGTGCCAATATTGATAAAGTATTGGGCGAGCTTAGCCGTCAGCACAATAACGCATCAAGCCTTGTCAAATCGACTCGTGACAACACTTCATTGGCGTTATCAAGCTCTTTAATCAAGGACGCTAAGAGTGACTCTCAAAAAGACTCGGACATGCTAGGACAGCTCTCTGCTGTTGCTTCTAATACCGTCAGCAAATTTAAACAATCAGGCATGGCATCATGGTATGGTCGCCAGTTCCATGGCAAACCCACCGCCAGTGGCGAAACCTTTGACATGAATGCCATGACCGCCGCTCACAGCTCCTTACCGATGAACTGCTACATCAAAGTCACCAATAAGGACAACGGCAAATCGGTCGTCGTTAAAGTCAATGACCGCCCTGCCCAAGCCAACCGTATCTTGGATTTGTCTTATGGTGCCGCCAAAGCCATTGGGCTAACCCAAAAAGGCGTGGGCAATGTCAGCATTGAGCGTATTGATTAATCGCTTGCTTTCCTTTTAAATCCCCATTTACTTTAAAAACCACGAATTTACATTTGTGGTTTTTATTTTACAAGCAATTTAGCACATAAAATTACAAAGGACGTGCTTGACACGTCCCTATATCCACATATCATAAACCTGTGGTAATTTTAAGCTCTTTGACTCTATTTTACAAACCTGCTTCTAACTCGCCTGCTTCGACACTTTGGCGGATTAGGGTGTTAATGGTCATCGGCCCCACACCCCCTGGTACGGGTGTGTAGAAACTGGCAATCTCTTCAATACCATCAAGCTCAATATCACCCACACCGCCTGTCTTAGTCGGGTGAAAGCCTGCATCCACGACCACCGCCCCTTGTTTTATCCAATCTTTTTTGATAAGCTCTGGCACGCCCACCGCCCCCACCACAATGTCCGCTTGGCGGACATGGTCGGCAAGATTGGCGGTCTTAGAGTGGCAAATGGTTACGGTGCAGTTGGCATTTAGAAGCATCATCGCCATCGGTTTGCCCAAAATCGCACTACGCCCCACCACCACAGCGTGTTTGCCCGCCAGTGGTACGTTATGGTGATTTAGCAGGTGCATGATACCTTGCGGTGTGGCAGAACCATAAGCACGCTCGCCCATTGCCATACGCCCAAAGCCCAGACAAGTCACACCATCCACATCCTTGGATAGGGCAATCTCATCAAAACAGGCACGCTCATCAATCTGAGCAGGCACAGGGTGCTGCAATAAAATGCCATGCACATCGGGGTTGGCGTTTAATTCACGGATTTTAGCAAGTAGCTCATCAGTGGTCGTCTCGCTTGGCATTTCCACACGGATAGAGTCCATGCCCACACGCTTACAGGCATTGCCTTTCATGCGGACATAGGTCGCTGACGCTGGGTCATCGCCGACTAGGATAGTCGCCAAAATGGGCGTACGTCCTGTCTTGTCTTTGAGAGTTTGCACCCGCTCACTAAGTTCTTTTTCAATTTGACCAGCAAGGGCTTTACCATCTAAAATCTGTGCCATAAATCCACCTTTTATATTAACGTAATCATCTAATGATATGACTTAGGATAATCCTACACCATATCTACTGCTTGTGCTGATTTTACCACATCAAAGCGTAATTTTGATGACTTTTTATCATCATTTGCCAATTTTTCATCATCAAGCGACACTTGCACCACCCCACCTTGTGCCAGCTCGCCAAAGAGTATCATCTCAGCAAGGGGTTTTTTAAGCTCATCAGTCACCAGTCGTGCCATCGGTCTTGCCCCCATAAGTTTATCATAACCCTTCTCGCCAAGATATGTACGCACGTCATCGCTGACTTCTAGCACCACGTTTTTATCATCTAGGGTACTTTGTAGCTCGATGATGAATTTATCCACCACCGAACCGATGGTCTCACTAGATAACGGAGCGAACTGCACCACCGCGTCCAAACGATTGCGAAACTCTGGGGTAAAGGTGCGTTTCATTGCCTCAGAGTTATCACTGCTGTGGTCTTGCTCGGTAAAGCCCATCGATGTACGGCTAATACTCTCTGCCCCGACATTGGTTGTCATGATGAGAATGACTTGTTTAAAGGACACGCTTCTGCCGTTATTGTCGGTCAACGTGCCGTGATCCATGACTTGTAGCAGTAGGTTAAAGACGTCATGATGGGCTTTTTCAATTTCATCAAGCAGTAGCACGCAGTGGGGGTGCTGATGGACTTTTTCGGTCAAAAGTCCGCCTTGGTCATAGCCGACATAGCCAGGGGGAGCCCCGATGAGCCGTGATGCAGTATGGGCCTCCATGTATTCACTCATGTCAAAACGGATAAGCTCCACGCCCAAGGCAAAGGCAAGCTGACGGGCAATTTCGGTTTTACCCACCCCTGTTGGTCCTGCGAACATGAACGCCCCGATGGGTTTGTCGGTGGATTTGAGTCCTGCCCGAGCCAGCTTGATACTGTCGGCTAATTTGCTAATCGCTTCATCTTGCCCAAAGACGACGTGTTTTAAATCTCGCTCTAAGTTTTTCAACACTTCCACGTCATCACGACTCACCGATTTGGGCGGTATGCGAGCGATTTTAGCGACGATTTCTTCGACTTGTGCCACGTCCACCGTGCCGATGATGGCTGTTTGTGTGTCATGATTAGCATTATCCAACTTCTCGCCATGTTGCAGTCGCATTCTCGCCCCTGCTTCATCGATGACATCGATGGCTTTGTCGGGCAAAAAGCGGTCATGGATGTGCTTGGCAGACAGCTCCACCGCCGATTTGATGGCGTCATCGGTATAGCTGACCCGATGAAAGGCTTCGTACTGGACTTTTAAGCCTTGCAAGATATCAATACTGTCTTCTATGCTTGGTTCTTTAATGTCGATTTTTTGGAAACGTCTGGATAGGGCATGGTCTTTTTCAAAGACTTGGTGGTATTCGGCAAAGGTCGTTGAGCCGATACAGCGTAACTCGCCATTGGCTAAGGCAGGCTTGATAAGGTTGGATACGTCCATCGTACTATTCATAGATGAACCTGCCCCGATGATGGTGTGAATCTCATCGATAAATAGCACGGCATTGGGCTGTTTTTTAATGGCTTTTAATAAGTCTTTGATACGGTTTTCAAAATCACCACGAAACTTCGTCCCTGCCACCAATGAACCGATATCAAGGCTATAAATGATGGTATCGGCTAGGGCTTTTGGGGCTTTGCCACTGGTAATGAGCCACGCCAACCCTTCGGCAATGGCGGTCTTACCCACCCCAGGGTCGCCCACCAACAGGGGGTTATTTTTACGGCGACGGCATAGGATTTGGGCGGTGCGCTCTATCTCTGCCATGCGTCCAATGAGTGGGTCGGTCAAGCCCTGCTTGGCTCGCTCGTTAAGATTTTGGGCGAACTCTTTTAGTGGGTCTTTTTTGGGGGCGGACTTTTGGGCTTTGGGGCTGTCATCTTCTTCGCTCTCGCCCTGCTCATCATTAGGCTCATTCATGCCATGCGACAGATACCGCATGACTGACAAGCCCGATATGCCCTGCGATTTGAGCAGTGCCACCGCCTGTGAATCCCGCTCTTTAAATATCGCCACCAACACATCAATGCCTGACACCGCTCGCCCCTGCCCACTGGTCTGCACATGCCAAATCGCCCGTTGTAGCACTCGCTGATAGGCTTTGGTCATCATGGGCGTGGCGTGCGTGCCTGTAATGCGTGGGATATAAACTTGCAAATACCGCTTTAACTCATTTGCCAAAAAGTCCAAATCCACCCCACACGCCGTCAAAATCTCTCGCGCTTCGGGGTCGCTGATAAGCCCCAGTAGCAAATGCTCAACCGTGATGTATTCGTGCTGTTCTTTGCGGGCGAAATCTTCTACCGCTTGGCGAGTATTTTCAAAGGTTTTATTAAACATAAAAGTCCTACTTGGTGAATGCTTTTATAACAATATGGGGATAATGCCACAAAAAACCATGATTGTCATGTAAAAAAGTGGAAAATGGTAGCGATGGCTTTATTCTGCTTTTAAAACCACTCAATTTTCCACATCAATTAACCAACCCCACTCATCATCACCGCCATCTCAATGGCACGTCTTAGACTACTGCTACTCGCCCGCCCTGTCCCTGCCAAATCCAATGCCGTGCCGTGGTCTACGGACGTTCGCACATAGGGCAAGCCTAGCGTGATATTGACCGTATCGCCAAAGCCGTGCGATTTTAGGGGGGCAAGCCCTTGGTCATGATACATGGCAATCACCGCATCCGCCATCGCCAGATGTCGCTCGGTAAATAAGGTATCGGCAGGCATGGCAAGACTGATGTCCATGCCGTTTTTGCGAAAATCATGCAAAACAGGGTTGATAACCATCAGCTCTTCATCGCCCAGATGTCCGTCTTCGCCTGCGTGGGGGTTTAGTCCGCATACTAGGATTTTGGGGCGGGTTATGCCAAATTTATGCACCATCTCATCGTGAGTGATTTGCACCGTTTGGCGAATCTCTTGGGGTGTGATGGCACTGGGTACGTCTTTTAGGGGGATATGCGTGGTTACTAGGGCAACTTTCATCTTGGCATTGGCAAGCATCATCGCAACCTTGTCCACGCCTGCCTTGTGCATAAAATACTCGGTATGACCGCTAAATTTATCGCCATTGTCTAGGCATACCCTGCCGTCTATCATCACCGATTTTTGTAGGGGAGCGGTGATGATGGCACGGATTTGGTGGGTGGTGGCAAGTGTGTGGGCGATGTCAAGCTGAGCCTTGACCATATGGGCGTTATCGGCATTTAGCACACCTGCGACCACAGGGGCAAAACAAGGCACATGGAGTAGATAGATAGGGCATGGGTCAGATGGGTTAATCCCACCGATGTCATCTATCACTGCCATGTCCGTCAGTATGTCCGTCTGTGCCTTGCTGTGCCTTTGTAGCTGTGCCACTCGCTCGGCAAAGGCGTGTTTGTCCGCACAGATGATAAGGGGCGTGGGCAAGGCGTGGGCGTGATGGGTCAGCGTATCAATGACGATGTCCATGCCAATGCCAGCAGGTTCGCCTGTGGTGATGAGTAGGGGTTTGGGGGGTGTGGTCTGCATATTGATGTCATCTGTGGATAAATGAGTCGTCTATTTTACCGATTAATTGACATTTTAAAAAGCACATTTTTGGGCTTTGTGGTAAAATTTACCGCCTAATTTTTAAAAAATAAACATCATCGCCATGACCGAAGCTAGCACCCTAAAAGATACCAACACCGCCAATGATGACCTACTGACCCTGCAACCGCCACACAACATGGACATCGAGCGGGCGTTACTGGCGTCGCTCATGAGTATTGATGATTCCTTTGAGAAAATCGACGGCATTGTCAAGACAGAAGATTTTTATGGCGAGCGTCATCGGCAGATTTTTAATGCCATCAATCATTTATCACGAGTCAATCAGCCTTATGATACACTGATGGTGCATGACTTTTTGAGTCAGCAAAACCTACTTGCCATGGCAGGCGGGGAAGAGTATCTCATGCAAATCAACCAAAGCCCTGCCACGCTCTTTAACCTAATCCCCTATGCCGAGCGGGTGCGTGAGTTCTCGATCTATCGTCAGCTCATCAAATCCGCCAATACCATGCTCAATCTGGCGTATCACCCCAAAAAACAGACCGTGAGCGAGATTTTGGACGTGGTCGAAGCGGATATTTTTCGTATCAATGAAGACTACTCTCGTGGCACGGGCAAACAGGGGGTTCGGCGAGTTGAAGACATCTTACAAAGCGTGACCGACCAGCTCGTTGAGATTAAAAGCCGTCAAGGCGGACTCATCGGACTGCGTACGCCCTTTGAAGAGCTAAATAACAAAACCCAAGGTTTGCAACGGGGCGATCTCATTATTTTGGCGGCACGTCCGTCCATGGGGAAGACCACCTTTGCCATGAATCTCGCCCAAGAAGTACTGGTGCAAGAGCTACCCGTGGTCATGTTCTCCATGGAGATGCCTGCCGAGTCCATTCTCATGCGGATGATGTCGGGGTTTAGTAGCATTAACCAAAGCAACCTACGCTCGGCACAGATGAGCGAAGATGAGTGGGTGCGTCTGTCGCAGGCGATGACTTTTTTTCAAAACACTCATCTGTACATTGACGACCGTAACAACCTACCGCCATCCGAAGTCCGCTCCACCTGCCGACGTATCGCCAAAAACCACCCCGAAGGCTTGGGCATGATTGTCGTGGATTATTTGCAGCTTATGAAAGTACCGGGCATGGAGAACAACCGTGTCCAAGAGATTGGCGAGATTAGCCGAAGCCTAAAAGCCCTAGCCCGTGAGATGAACTGCCCTGTCATCGCCCTATCTCAGCTTAACCGTAGCCTAGAACAACGTACCGACAAACGCCCGATGATGGCGGATTTGCGTGAGTCAGGGGCGATTGAGCAGGACGCTGACTTGATTATGTTCATCTATCGTGATGAAGTGTATTATAAGGATAAGGCGGACAACAAAGGCTTTGCCGAGATTATCATTGGCAAACAGCGTAACGGCCCCATCGGTAAACTGCCCCTTAAGTTTGTGGGCGAATACACCCGCTTTGATAATCTCATCGTTGGCGACAGACTCGATGATTATGAAGAAGAATGACAAATAAAATGACAAATAAACAGGACAATCCATGCGACACACTCACATCACCATAAGCCAAACCGCCCTAAGCCATAATCTAGACATCATCAAACGCCACGCCCCCCATGCGTCCATCATGGTAATGGTCAAGGCAAATGCTTACGGTCATGGGGTCGCCCACTGCCTGCCTGCTCTTATGCAAGCGGACGCTTTTGGTGTGGCAAGTTTTGATGAAGCCTTAATGGTGCATGAGATTTGTGGGCAGTTATCCAAACGCATTATTCTCATCGAAGGCGTGTTTAGCCAAGATGAGTGGCTTGTCGCCCAAACGCACGGTTTTGAATGCGTGGTGCATTGTCAAGCCCAACTGGACTGGGCGTTATCGCACGTTCCGCCTATAGATAGCCCCACACGCACCATTTGGCTCAAATACAACACGGGCATGAACCGCTTAGGTCTTGGGCATGATGACGTACTCACTTGTGCCAAACTTTTACATGATAAGGGCTATCGGCTGATTCTTGCCAGTCATTTTGCCTGTGCTGATGACAAAGACCACCCTGCCAATGCCCGACAAATCAAGCAGTTTGATGACGTACTAACCACCCTAAAATCTTTGTACGGCGATGTACAAGGCTCGCTCTGTAACTCGGCAGGTATCATCAACTTCCCCCACGCTCATCATGACTGGGTGCGTGCAGGCATTGCCTTGTATGGGGCAAGTCCTGTGGCGGATAGCTCTGCCGATGACTTAGGCTTGTCCCCTGTGATGAATTTCACCGCCCAAATCTTTGCCACGCATGAGCTGCCTATAGGCGAGCAGGTCGGCTATGGTGGGCTGTGGAGAGCGGATAAACCTACTCGCATTGGCGTGCTAAGTGTCGGCTATGGCGACGGCTACCCCCGTGTGGTTACTGATGCTAAGGTATCCATTACCAAAGACGCTCAAACTTATCTTGCCCCCATTGTTGGACGTGTCGCCATGGACATGATGATGATAGACATCACAGGCTTGCCTGTGGGTGTAGGCGATACGGTCATGCTATGGGGCGACGATTTACCTGCCGATAACGTGGCACATTGGGCGAATAGCATTAGTTATGAGCTGTTTTGTAAAACCACCAACCGCCCACATCGGGGTGTTGTGGTGTAGATACTTTAATTTCAATTTACAATAGCAACTTATTGATTAATCTATAATTATTTTTTTGATAAATCAATAACTTATATAAAGTTAAGAATAGGGTGTATGGGCATAATATTGTTAAAGGGTGTGTTCAACACACCCCTGCAAATCTTGTGGTAAACATCGGTTCATTAGGTGTACTTACCAATAAAATCGGTTAAGGCATTGCATTTTTATAAAAAGATTTGTTATACTCATGCCTTTATTTTTCCATGATTAAAACAAGGAGTTGGCATGAGCGTTCGCCATTTTTTAACCTTATTTGACCTATCCAAAGACGAACTTCGCACCGTTATCAGTCGTGCCAGTGAACTTCGCCAAATGCAACACAAAGGCGAGATTTATCGCCCTTTTGTCGGTCGCACGCTTGCCATGATTTTTGAAAAATCCAGCACTCGCACCCGTGTGTCCTTTGAGACAGGCATGGGACAGTTTGGCGGTCAGGCTCTGTTTTTGTCGCCCAACGACACCCAGCTTGGGCGTGGCGAACCGATAGAAGATTCGGCTCGTGTGATTAGCTCGATGACCGATATCGTGATGATTCGTACATTCGCCCATGAGCGTGTAGAGACCTTTGCCAAACATTCGTCCGTGCCAGTCATCAACGCCTTGACCGATGATTATCACCCTTGCCAACTGCTTGCCGACATGCAGACCTTTTTTGAACACAAAGGCGACATCAAAGGCAAAACGGTAACGTGGGTCGGCGATGGTAATAATATGTGTAACTCATATATCCTAGCGTCCGAGCAGTTTGATTTTCATCTAAATATCGCCACGCCAAAAGGCTACGAGCCAAACAGTGAACTGGTCACCCGATATGCCCATCGCTTGACTTTGACAAACAGCGTTGCCGATGCGGTTAAAGGTTCACACCTTGTCGTTACAGACGTGTGGGCAAGCATGGGACAAGAAGCTGAGCAGAAAAAACGTGAAGCCGACTTTGTAGGCTTTCAAATCACGCCTAAGCTACTAGACACCGCCGACAAAGACGTGCTGTTTATGCACTGCCTGCCTGCTCATCGTGGCGAAGAGATAAGCCATGACCTACTAGATGACCCCCGTTCGGTGGTGTGGGATGAAGCGGAGAATCGTTTGCACGCCCAAAAAGCACTCATGGAGTTTTTGTTAAAAGATAAAATCAAACTATAAACCCAAACACCAATCTTTGATTGGTGTTTTTTGGATACACTTATCGTTAATACCAGTCATAAAAACAAAATATTACCACTGGCAAGCACAAATGATTGTTCTACCAAATAAGCCTTGTAAAATCACAACACTACAATCGCTACGTGTTTGGCAGTCTTTCATGCCAAAAGGATTGGCTTTGCAAACCCAATACAACCAATCACAACCTAAGTTGCAAGCATTCAAACCAACATGTTTTACCAACACCAACGCTTCCATACTGTTAATTGAATTCATATGCCAAACACCCTCCTAAACCGCATTCACACCATCATGGTTAATACAACCCTGCCTGCCAATATCGGCTCAACAGCTCGTGCCATGCACACCATGGGACTGTCCCATTTGACCGTGGTCGCCCCCCGCCTACCCATTGATGAGACCAGTCACGCCAATGCCGCCGGTGGTACGTCCGTCCTAGACAACGCCATCATCTCTGACACCATCGAGACCGCCCTATCGCCACATGCCTTGATTGTCATGGCATCGGCACGCACTCGCCATCTGCCCAAGCCTGTCATCACACCAAACAAGTGTGCGGTGCTGTGTCATGATTTTTTGGCTAAAAACCCCAATGCAACCATCGCCTTGGTCTTTGGGCGTGAAGACAGAGGGCTGACCAATGACGAGCTGGCACTGGCGGATTATCATGTGCAAATCCCTGCCAACCCTGCCTATCCTGTGCTTAACGTGGCAAGTGCCGTACAAGTCATCATAAGCACACTTTATGCTTATTTTGATGAGCAAAACAGCGACAAACCCAAAGATGACACCCATTATAATCAGCACAATCTCAAACACCATCTTGACATCCATCATCGCACCGAATGGGATGAGCCTGCCATCACCCACGCCCAAAAGATGGGGCTTGATGACGCCATCACAAGCCTGCTCATCAAGCTCAATCTCGCCCGAGATGATGAACTAAAAGACCTGCCCAAACGCTTATCACGCCTATCTTCTCGCCTGCAACTTGACCAAAAAGAATACGCCCTACTGCGAGCATTATTGGCAAAGATTGATAAAAAGATTGGCTAAATATTGAACAGCTTACCACTTTTGGGCAATGGGCTAGGGTGTGATTTTGTTATACAATCATGTCATCTTGCTTTTCTTAACTTATGTCAATTTTTAATGGTTGTTTTGGTGTCCTTTATGAAATCTTTGACCCTGCCCCTATTGTCCACACTCATGCTAAACCTGCCTGTCGCCCATGCTGACGTAACCGTCTATGCAGCAGCCAGCCTGACCGATGTCATGGGCGAGCTTAACAAAATGTATGAGAAAAAATACCGCACCAAAGTAAAGACTTCTTATGCATCATCAGGCACGCTCGCCAAGCAGATAGAACAAGGTGGCAAGGCGGACGTATTTATCTCAGCAGATGTAGCATGGATGACTTATCTTAATAGAAAAAATCTCATCAGCCCTACCAACACCACGCATTTGCTAGGCAATCGCTTGGTAATAATCAGCCCTGCCAAAAACCCCATCAAAGTCACAATGAGCCAAAATTTTAATATTAGTGGTAGTTTTACAGGCAAACTCTGCACAGGCAATACCGCCAGCGTCCCCGTCGGCAAATACACCAAAGAAGCACTCACGCACATGACGTGGTGGCAGAGTATCAAACCAAGACTGGTCGAGACCGAAGACGTACGTGTCGCCTTAAATTTCGTCGCCCGTGGCGAGTGTCCACTTGGTATCGTGTATGCCACTGACGCCATCAGCACCCAAGCGGTAAAGACCGTGGCGACTTTTCCCACTAACAGTCACACGCCCATCATTTATCCTGCAGGGCTTGTCCGTCCTAATAACAGCAATGCCAAGCGATTTTATCAGTTTTTACAATCTGACGATGCCAAAGCAGTTTTTAAAAAGCATGGATTTACCCCGTTAAAATAAATCATAATTGAACACTACTTACAAATGGGCATTAGCCAGATTGCCCATTTTACTTTATAATGTCGCCATCATTGCCATCATCATTTGCCATGCTATTTTCACTCAGCCCCGACGAGCTTGAAGTCATCAGCTTATCGGTTAAAATCACCCTATCCTGCCTGCTCATCAATCTCATCCCTGCCATCATGATGGGTTATTTTTTGGCACGCTCACAGTTTTGGGGTAAATCGCTTGTTGAGACCTTGGTGTATCTCCCCCTTGTCCTGCCACCTGTCGTCCCTGGTTATGTACTGCTTGTTCTATTTGGTAATCAAGGCGTGATTGGCAAGCATTTGAGCAGTTTGGGGCTAGAATTTGCCTTTAATTGGAAAGGGGCGGTGCTTGCCAGTGCGGTGATGGGTTTTCCTTTGATGGTACAATCATCACGCCTTGCCTTTGAGATGGTTGATACACGCCTAGAATGGGTCGCCAAAAGTCTGGGGGCTAGCAGGATTGGTACGTTTTTTAAAGTGACCCTGCCTTTGTCGGCAAGCGGTATCGTCGTTGGGGCGATTTTGGGATTTTGTCGCAGTTTGGGCGAGTTTGGGGCGACCATCACGTTCGTGGGCAACGTCGCAGACGAGACACGCACCCTGCCCCTTGCCATGTATAGCTTATTACAACAGGCTGACGGCGATGTTGCCATCATGCGACTGATGGCGTTCTCGGTCGGCGTGGCATTTGTGGCGTTGTTTTTCTCACAGTGGTATCATCGTCAGCAACAGCAAAAGGTGTAGCAATGAATACCCATGACAAATCCACCTTTGATTGTGATGTCACTCTAAAACTGGGTAAAATCACCCTATCGCCAAAGTTTTGTTTTGATGACAACATCGTCGGGCTGTTTGGGGCGAGCGGTACGGGCAAGACCAGCATCCTACATGCCTTTGCAGGGATTGTCACGCCCACATCAGGACACATCAGAGTCAATGGCGTGACATGGTTCGACAAACAAGCCAACATCAATTTACCCATACAAGACCGACTGGTCGGTTTGGTATTCCAAGACGGGCAACTACTCCCCCACAAGAGCGTGATGGATAACCTGCTGTTCGGCTATCGGCACCGTGATAAGTCCGCCCGTCGTTTCCATCCTGATGACATCATCAGTCTATTAAAACTGGGGCATCTAACCAAGCGTTTGCCCGCCAAACTCTCAGGCGGGGAAAAACAGCGAGTGGCACTCGGGCGAGCGTTGCTATACTCTCCCAATCTACTACTCATGGACGAACCGCTGTCCGCTCTAGATAGCGAACACAAGCAAGAAATTCTGCCGTTTTTTCAAGACATCAAAGCGATGAACATTCCCATGCTGTACGTCAGTCATGACATACAAGAGATTGAATTTTTGACATCAAGTGTGTATCGGGTGAGTAGATGACAGAATGCTTGCGAAATTCAACAGATTTAGCTTATGGAACTTAACTTTGCTAAACTTAAAATCTTAAAAAATCTAATCAGTCATAATTTTACAAACAGCTCAACGCTTTAGTAGCTGATCGACTTAAGAGCGTTTATGTACCACAATCGTTTTTTATTTTATTTAGAACACGTTGAACATTC
>NZ_MXAP01000005.1 GCF_002027555.1 Moraxella equi | reverse complement strand
AGTTCGGTTGGTATAGATAACCACCTAACCTCGCCTGTCCTTTTGCATAATTCATTATCAGTCTTTAAGAGATTAATGATTGTGTTGCCCCACGACTTATCACAAAAATAACCGCTTACCTTTAATAAATTGAGGCAAACGGTTTAATACAACAACAGCTGATGTGGCTACAGATTAGAATCGGTAAGTTACACTGCCCGAGACATTCAAGGGTTCACCATTGGTAATTTGATTAAACCCTGTTCCAGAGAAGTATTTTTCATTAAGCACATTATTTATATTGAGCTGGAAATCTAAGTTGGGATTTGCACGATAACGCCCCATTAGATTGACGAGAAATATACTGTCCTGACCGTATTTTTCCTGTGTGTTTGTTGCAGGGTTGGTTAGGTAAGCATAACGCTCTCCATACCAATTCACACCACCACCAATGCTTAGACCATTGATATAACGACTCATATCATGTATCGTCCAAAGCTTAATCATGCGGTCAGATGATGTGGTATTAATGGCTTTTCCATTGCGATCTTTAGCATTAAATTGGGAAAAGCTCATCATTGCTTGCCAATTTGGGCTAAGCTTGCCGCTAACTTCCACCTCTATTCCAGTACTGGTATTACCATCTGTGGCGGTATAAGCCACTTCTTTAGTGCTGTTTTCGGTGCCTTGTACACATGAACGCCCTGCGTTACAATCTCCCACCATGGCTTGTGCCATATTGTCTTTTTGGACGTGAAACAGTGTTACCTGTCCTTGCAGTTTGCCGTCTGGGCTACCACTTTTGAAACCCAACTCGTAGGTGTTGCCTTCTTCTGCATCAAGGTAGTCTCCATTAATACCACGCACACTTTGAGGCTTAAATATACTGGTATAGCTAGCATACACTGATTGGCTATCATTGATATCGTAAATAATACCCGCATAAGGCGTCCAAACATGATCGGCTTTTGCAGTCACTGTTCTGCCCCACTGAAAACCAGTTTTATCATAATCAGACAGGCGTGAACCCAATGCCAGTGTTAGAGGTTCAGCAATTTTTAATTGCACTGCACCATAAATGCTTTTTTCTGTAGTCTTCACTTCAGCTTGTGGCGTATCTGGCAGGGTGGGCCATATTGGTTCGGGATAACTACCGCCATGCCAATCATAAAGACTTGTAAGGGCATTTGGGTCACTACCAAGGCTGACTGAACGGGCATCACGCTTATCGGTATGATGACTTGCACCAAACGTAAGCTGATGTTCCTTACCGAACAAATCAAACCACCCCTTAATGTCGGCAGAATAAAATGTCTGCTTGGTGGCATTTTTGGCAATGTAGCTATTGTATGTCCATGCAGGGTCTCTAACATTAGATGGAAGCCCTGTGGTTTTGTCTACGGTGTTATAGCTATGGTAAAGTAATTTTGGATTGCCTTTGGTGTCCATATGGTAGGCTTTTAAATTAAGCTCCCAATCATCATTAAAGTGGTGTTGCAGACTACCAAAATACTCTTTAGTTTCATTGTCCCAACGAGTCCAATCCACACTGTTGTTCTTGCTAGACTCCCAATTTGTCTTAGAGCCATCGCTAAAATATGTTGGCAAACCACCCCACATCACACCATGTTGCTTATTTTTTCGATAAACGGCACCAATATCAAATGTAGTCTTATCTGTTAAATCAGCCTGCACCGTGGCGTAATAAGAAGTACGCCCACGTTCCTCACCATCAATAAACGTCTCACCATCTTGGTGGTTAAGCACCATGCGACCACGAACATTGCCACTCTTGGTTAGAGCTTGACCATAGTCAAGGCTTGCCCCGTAATTACCAAAACGATTTATGTTGGCAGATATCTCTCCTGTAGGTGTATTATAAATGGCTTTTTTGCGTATCATATTAATACGAGCGGATGGCTCTCCTGAGCCTGTCAGCAACCCAGTAGCACCATGAGTAACTTCAACCCTGTCATAAATATCCGTTCCCACCAAGGTCTCCCCTACAGACATTTGGGCATTAAAATCCATGTCCGCTCCATCAGCACTAAACTGCTCAATATTAAAACCACGAGAACTAAAACTTAGTCTACCGCCATCTATATTGCCCACATTAATACCAGTGGTATTATCCAACACCTCTTTCATTGTTTGTAGATTTTGGTCTTTAATACGAGCCTGATTGAGCATACTGACCATTTGAGGGGTTTCGGTATTGCTAAGACTTAGCCCTGCCGAAGCTGTTGAATTGGGGACAGTGTAGCGATTGTAGTCCTCAAAATTAATGGTTTCATGAGCAAGAACTACGTGTGGCTCTTTCATATTAACAGGAATGTTTTCGCCAAAAGCAGTCTGACTAAAACAAACGACGGATATTGCAATGCTAAGATGTTTCTGAGAAAATTTTTTCATACCAAGCCTTATTACATGGGTGGAATAACAGGATGAGCCCTTTAATGATTAGACTGCCTGCAATATTAGATATTCTGCTCGCCCTGAGCCATGCCTTCGGGCCAGAAAACCGTCATGGCTCAACAGGCTCACCACAAACGGTTTTTGAAATCAGAGTTTTGTAGGAAGCCTATTGTATGATAGATACACAACAGTGGATAAACAGCAATCGATACTTGTCAGTAAAAATATTTATTTACAAACGATTACAATAATAATTCTTATTTTTATTTTAGTCAATAACATTTTAAAATATTTTTTAACAAAAATTTAAAAAATTAAAATATATATTGACATTTTTAATAATAATTGTTATTATTTTCAATAAATCTATCACTTATTATTAGGATGCTAGGTTTTTATACAGTTATTAAACAAAAGGTGTGAGTATGCAAAAATTACTAGGTGCTTTAATTTTATCTTTTATGACATCCACTGCCATGGCACACGGATTTTGGATTGATAAGCGTGCAGGAGAGCTTGCCATAGTCTTTGGAGAATGGGGTGATGATGCCAGTTATGATACAGATGTTTTAGACAGCATTCGTGGTTTGGATAAACAAGGCAAATCAATCGCCATTAGTACAACTGCCAATAAAAACAACATCACTGTTAATATGCCCAAAGATGTTAGTGCCGTCATCAGCACCTACAAACCTAGTTACTACACTCAGGACAATAAGGGTGAATGGCACCGTAAATCCAAACTTGAGGTGAAAGATGCGGTGAGTGGCACGGTTTATGTACAAAATAACATCACCTTGTTTGACAACCAAGATAAGCCCATGTCATCGGCAGATGAGCTACAGTTACAAATTATCGCACTGTCAGACCCTTTTCAATTAAACATCGGTGACAAGCTACCTGTTCAAGTATTATTTGAGGGCAAACCACTTGCTAATGCTAAGATTGCTCAAGACTATATCAATAACCCCAAGGGCGAATTTATTGTAACAGACGACAACGGCAAGGCACATATTGTGGTGCAAAGCACAGGCATTACCGTTTTGCAAGTTGGTCATGAGGTAGAGAACCAAAACAAAGAATTGTCAGACAAAACTTATTATAACAGTACATTAGCCTTCAACTTATTTATGCATAAATATAAGTAATGAACCCTATCTGCAATTTATCAACCATTTATCAAAAATCAAAAATTGCCAGCCGTATTTTGTTGGCAATTTTTGGGTCTTATTTGACAGCTTTTTTGATTTCAGTATTGCCATTAGCCTTGCCAATACTTAATGTATCAGCAGTTGCTTGGGGTAAAATCATTGGGGTGGTTGGAGGTTCATTCACTTTTGTATTGATTTTTTGCATTTACTCTTTGAAAAAAGCTTGGATTTTTATGATAATCCTGAATTTTTTCTTATTTTTTCTTTGCTGGTATTTTGTGCCAAATTTCACTAATTTTATTGGCAAATGAAAACCAAAAACTATTTGTTATATCTTTATGAATTATGAAACTCAAAAAAATTCTATTTTAAAAACCTTAATTTTATTGAAATTGAATTTTTTTACAAACTCAACAAAACCATAATTTCTTAAGAAGTCTAATGATATCTTCTCACGTATTAGGTTTCCAAATACAATTAATCATTGGTATTGTTGGATACCAATCCATACAGCCAATCCTTCTTTTTATAAATCCATTTAAAATCCATGAGTTCAGTACACCGAAAAAAAGTAAAAGCTCCCAGTATTCGCCAACTGCTATCCCCTGTACACGGCTGGATGGGCTTGCTATTGGGTTGGTTATTATATTTTATGTTTTTTATGGGCACATTAAGTTATTTTAAAGATGAAATTAATATCATAACAATGCCTCATGCTTACCAAACAATTGGAAAGACCACAGATAATGATATTGTGCAAGCATTAGATTATGTTGATACACACCATTCTGACGCTGATAGGGTTTTTATTTACTCTGGTGATGAACGCAATCCTTTAAGAATCGGTGTTCAAACCAGTGGAGGTAGAGAGAACTATAAACAGTACGTAGCGACACGAGAAGGCTTTCTGCAAAGTAGCGGACACAGCCTTGGCGGTGAATTCTTTTATCGTCTGCATTTTGACTTGCACTATATACCTGTCATGTGGGCGAGATACTTGGTGGGTATTGCAGGCTTTATGATGCTTATTGCTACTATTACAGGTGTGATTATACATAAAAAATTTTTTAAAGATTTTTTTACATTTCGTGCAAGAAAAGGACATCGTTCTTGGCTAGATGCACACAATGCTTTATCGGTTCTTCCCCTGCCTTTTCATTTAATGATTGCGTTTACAGGCATTATTACACTCGTCAATATGTATTTACCCTATTCGGAAAAAATTGCTAATATATCTCCCGATACTCATAGCCAATATTATGCTTTTGATTGGTGGGCAAAAAAAACGGATGAAGCTAAACCTGCTACAACTCCAAACATCCTACCGATTATTCATCATGCCAAATCATCTTGGGGACTCCATACAAACCACGATATTAAGATTGTTAGTATCAACCATTTTAATACCACTTCGGCACAGATTTCTATAGAAACACGAAACGATAAGCATTTTTCAAGATTGAGCACTTTTAATATTTATGATTATCAAGGCAATTTTATAAGAAGCAATCCAAAATACCCAAAAGGATTGTTAGCACAAAATGCTATTGTAGGCATGCATCAAGGGCGAGTAATGGGCATGCCCATGCGATTTGCGTTGTTTTTACTAGGATTGTCAGGTACGGCGATGATAGCGACAGGTCTAGTAATGTGGACAGTAAAAAAGAAAAATCAATTAAAAGGTAAAAAATATCTTGGTTTTTATCTGACAAATAAAACAAACGCTGGTGTCATCATAGGAGTACCATTAGCTACCATTATATTTATGTGGGCAAATCGCCTATTGCCTAATGATATGATTAATAGAGACAAAACAGAGATATTGATATTTTTTATTTCTCTTACTACATCAATAATGATATCTTTATTTTTAAATGCCAAAAAATCGTGGATGATTTTGGCTTTAACAACTTCATTATTATGCTTTGCATTTCCTATTTTAAGTATAATATTGACAAATCGAGGAATAATTAATAGTATATTTTCTAATGATTGGGTTTTTGTTTTTTTTGATTTAACTATTCTGTTATTTTCTATATTTTTTTACTATATTTATTATTTTGTAAAAAATAATAAAATTAAATCTGTATAAATAATGAGAAATAGCAAATGATATTATGCTTATTTTGATAAATCTAAGAATTATTAAATATTGGCAAAATTATGAAAAATAAAAATAAAAACAATTATACAAAAGAGCCACTGCGAAATAATGATTTTGCAGCATTTTTCAATTTTTAAACCCTAGAAAATATCAGGGCTTGAATGTGTAAATATTTTATTTCGCATTACGTCTAAAGTCTGATAAATATTCTTTTTCTCTATGGATTAGAATATTTATTTATAAACAAATAATCAATCTTTGCAAGATATTTATTAAATTTTTCAAGATGATATTTAAGTCAATTAACTTTCATTTCTTTAATAAAAAACTGGGATATATATGATTTACCTTGTTATTTTTATATTTTATATGATTGGATTTTTTTTATTGGCGATAAGCACTTCTCGTCATCAATCAAAATTTCAACACCTGATTGGATTTAAGAATTTAAAAATAATCGGTTTAATCATATTAATTGGTGGATGGTTGCCTATATTTTTTAGTTTATTAAAAGTATATTTTGTGATGAATATATTGATATTATCTTCTGTTTCTGCAGGGATTATATATATAGGGTTAGTAATACATGATGAATTTCTAAAAAAATAGATTGTTTCAGTCATTGATTTTTTTAAAATTCATTTTGTACAAGTTTGCATTTTTATCTTGCAGTACATATAATGATTATTTTTTCATGAAAAATGCACAAATATTGTGATTTGAAGTCAAAAATTTATTTAACAGAGTGACTATCAGGCTGTATTTTTTTCTCTATTTTTATTGAAATACCAAGGGCAAGCACGCTCCAATTGAAATAAAACGGTGGCTACGGTCGCCGTTTTTATGTTCGTTTGTTACCCTTTTTATCATGCGTGATAAATTTGATTGAAAATTAGGGCATGCCTACCTTTTGTATTTGCAATGAGAAATGAAAAAATCGCATGTTTTTCAAGGAAAAAACAAAGGCTGTGAGTTTTCTATCAGACAAGTTTTTGACGATGAAAAACAATCCGACCACTTAACTGGGTAAATTTTTAAGATTTTAACTTAATTTTTCAAATTAAGTGGTCGGATAGCCATTTTTCATGCAAAAACATCATTTTATTTCTATAAACTTTCTAAAATGTAAATAGTGTTATAAAGGGTAGACACGCCCTACCTTTTTAGGTCATAATTTGTTACAATATCAGCATTACATTTGTAAACTTTTAGCAAACTTTTTTGGAAAATATTTATGAAAAGAGTCGTCATCACAGGCATGGGCATTGTCTCAAATATCGGCAATGACCTAGCTACCGTTACCAATAGCCTAAAAAACGGCACGTCAGGCATTATCTTTAACCAAAGCTATGCCGACAATGGCTTTAAATCGTGCGTGTCAGGCTCGATTGACCAAAGTACGCTTGACGTATCAGGCATTGACCGCAAATTAAAACGCTTTATGTCGGACGCTAGCCTATACGCCTATGTGTCCGCCTTGTCCGCCATTAATAACGCAGGTCTCACCCTTGATGACGTGGCGGACAACGTGCGTGTAGCGGTCGTGGCAGGCTCAGGCGGAGCAAGCACGGCAGATGTCGTAAGCTCGGTGGATAACATGAAAGCCAAGGGGCTTCGTGGCGTAGGAGCCATGGCAGTGCCAAAAATCATGAGTAGCACGGTTTCCGCCACGCTTGCCACAGGGTTAAAGATTAAGGGCATTAGCTACTCGCTGTCGTCCGCTTGTGCCACATCTAGCCACTGTATCGGTCATGCCATGGAGCTTATCCAGCTTGGCAAAGCGGACATGGTCATCGCAGGTGGGGGCGAGAGCGAGCATTGGACGCAGTCGTGTATGTTTGATGCCATGGGGGCGATGAGTACGAGCTACAACGACACACCCACCACCGCAAGTCGCCCTTATGATAGTACCCGAGACGGCTTTGTCATCGCAGGTGGTGGCGGTATGGTGGTCGTGGAGAGTCTAGAACACGCACAGGCTCGCGGAGCGACAATCCTAGCCGAAATCGTGGGCTATGGGGCGACATCGGACGGAGCGGAGATGGTTGCCCCAAGCGGAGAAGGGGCGACTCGCTGTATGCAAATCGCCCTAACACAAGCAGGACTTGATACGGTGGACTATGTAAACTCACACGGCACAAGCACGCCACTTGGCGACATTACTGAGCTAAACGCCATTGCAGAGGTGTTTGGTGGTGCGGACAAAACCCCACCGATTAGCTCCACCAAATCCATGACAGGGCATAGCTTGGGAGCGGTGGGCGTGCAAGAACTGATTTATTGCGTACTAATGATGAACAATGACTTTATCACCCCAAGCATTAACATCACTGAGCTTGATGATGGAGCAAAAGCCTTTGACATTGTAACGACCGCTCGCCAAACCAAAATTAACTCGGCAATGAGTAATAGCTTTGGTTTTGGCGGAACGAACTCGGCGTTGGTGGTTAGGAAGTTTGAAGGTTAAAATTAGGGGCATGTTGAACATTCACAACATTTTCGCAAAATACGATGAAGATTAGAACACGTTGAACATTC
>NZ_MXAP01000049.1 GCF_002027555.1 Moraxella equi | reverse complement strand
TCGGTTGGTATATGTACCGCTTTGTGTGCTTATGTAAGGGCGTGCCTACCCTTTATAACACTATTTACGATTTAGATATATTTTAGAAATAAATCAATCGTTTTTGCATGAAAAATGGCTAAATTTTGTGGCTCGAAGTCAAAAACTTGTCTGATAGAATGACTATCAGCCTAGGTTTTTTCCTTGAAAAACGTGCGATTTTTCTCATTTTTCATTGCAAATACAAAAGGCAGGCACGCCCTAGTTATACTTTGATTGTGTATAAAGTAAATCAGCCGTATGTATGGATAAATCCCCATTTACCCCATATAACGCACCAAAAAGCCCCAATCATCGGGGCTTGGTTGGGGCGTATTCTCCTTTTATTTTTGCAAATTTTTAAAATTGACGGTGTTATTTCACATCAATCTGACGGCGAAACTTTTGCCCTGCCTTAAAGGTAACGACACGGCGAGCCTTGACAGGGATAACTTCCCCTGTTTTGGGGTTGCGACCTGGGCGGGATTTTTTGTCTTTTAATTCAAAGTTGCCAAAGCCTGAGAGCTTGACTTCTTTACCGTCTGCCAAACTTTGACTAATCTCACTAAAAAAGGTGTCCACCAATTTGCGAGCGTCTTGGCGAGTCATACGCAGGCGAATGGTCAAATGGTCTACCATGTCTGCTTTGGTTAAGGTTGCCATGTGTTATCCTTTTAAAATTAAATTAAAATTGGCATTGTTAGGGTTAAGGGCGAACCACATTCGCCCTTGATAAACATCAGCTATCACGCAGTTGTGCTTGGTATTTGTTGGTCAATGCCACAATCACCCTATCCATCAACGCCTTAATCTCATCATCAGACAGGGTACGAGCAGTATCTTGCAAGGTCATGGCAAATGCCAGTGATTTTTTGCCTGCAGGCAGTCTGTCGCCTTGATAGACATCAAACAAGGCAACGTCTGTCAAATGCTCGCCTGCCACATCACGCACGACATCTGCCACGTCTTGCCATGCCAAATCCTTATCCACGAAAAACGCCAAATCACGGCGAACGCTTGGGAATTTGCTCGGTAGGCTCACAGCAAGGGGCTTGCGATGCAGGGCAAGCAGTTTATCAAGCTCAAACTGAGCCACCCACACAGTCGGCAAATCAAGCTCGCTTGCGATACTGGGGTGCAATTGCCCAAAATAACCAATCCGCTCGCCACCTACCGACACATACGCACTTTGTCCCGAATGCAAAAACGCCAAATCCGCCCGCTCATAGCTTGGGCGGACATGAGTAGGGAGCAGGGTTTCGATGTCGGCTTTTAAATCATAAAAGTCCATGCCACGCACGCCATGAATGCTGTCGGTGGCTCGTCCTGTGGCGATGATGGCAAGACTGCCGATTTGGGCGAGGCTTGCGACATCTTTACCCACGAACGATAAGCCCACCTCAAACAGTCGCACGTCCGTTTGCTGGCGGTTTAGGTTGTGGCTCACGATAGGCAGTAGGCTAGATAGTAGCGTACGTCTCATGACCGCAAGCTCGGAGGAGATGGGGTTGGCAAGGGGGAGAATGTCGCCCAATTTGTCATCGCTTAGGAGTTTTTCTAATTTTTCATCACAAAAGCTAAAACTCACCGCCTCAAAATAGCCTTGTTTGGCAAGTGTCAGTTTGAGCGTGTGGGTTAAATCTGCCGTATCATCATAGCTCATGTCTACCGCAAATTCGGGCAAGCGTGGCGTGATGTTGGCATAGCCATGCACCCGAGCAATCTCCTCAATGATGTCCTCGCTGATATTGAGGTCAAAGCGGTGGCTTGGGGGCTGACAGGTAAATGCCGTGCCGTCAAAGGTGGTGTTAATTTCTAAGCGGTTTAACAGCTCCACAATCTCATCGCTAGGCAGGCTGATACCAAGCAGTTTTTCTACTTTGGCAAATGGCACGCTGATGGTGGTGCGTTTTGGCAAATCTGCCACGCTCTCAGTAGTGGTGATTTGTCCCACTTGTCCACCAGCAATGCTGGCAATCAATGTCGTGGCACGGTCTAGGGCGATTTTGGGTAAGTTAAAATCCACGCCTCGTTCAAATCTGGCACTGGCATCGGTATGCAAGCCAAAGCGTCTGGCACGCCCCGCAATGGCAAGCTGATTAAAGTGGGCAGATTCTAGCACGATGTTGGTCGTGCTGTCCGAAACGGCAGAGCGAGAGCCACCCATAATCCCTGCCAGTGCAAGCACGCCCACCTCATCGGCAATCACTAACTCATCGCCACTTAGGGTAATGGTTTGCTCGTTTAACAGCTCTACCGTTTCGCCTTGATTGGCAAGGCGTACCGTAATCGCTCCCACGATTTTATCAGCGTCAAATGCGTGTAGGGGCTGACCGAGTTCTAATAGGATAAAGTTGGTCACATCCACCAAAAAATTATGGGTGCGAAGTCCGCTCGCCACAAGGCTGTCTTTTAGCCATTTGGGGGTTTTGACGGTACGGTCAATGCTCCCGATATACTGAGCCAAATAGCGTGGGCAGGCGGTGGGGTTATCTACTTTGACCGCGACTGTCTTGTCTAGCGTGGGGGTGGTGGTGATAATCTCTGGGCGGTTTAAGGATAAGCCATTGACCACGCCAATCTCACGAGCCAGACCTAACACGCTCAAACAATCGCCACGATTGGGGGTAATCGCCACATCAAAAATCTGACCGTCCAACCCCAAATACTCACGCACATCAACGCCAATCGGAGCGTCATCGTCCAGCTCCAATAGTCCGTCAATCTCATCAATAAGACCCAATTCGGATGCACCGCAGAGCATGCCTTGGGATTCTACGCCACGCAGTTTGCCTTTTTTGATTTTAAACTCTTTGCCGTCAATCGGAGGTAATACCGCCCCAACGGTTGCCACCGCCACTTTGAGTCCTGCTCGCACATTGGGTGCTCCGCAGACGATTTGTAAATGCTCATCTGTACCAACATTGACGGTGGTCACGGAGAGTTTGTCGGCATCGGGGTGCTTGTCGCAAGTGATGACCTGACCGACCACCACGCCACTAAACTTGGGGGCAATGGGGGTGATGTCGTCTAGTTCTAGTCCAAGCATGGTAAGCTGTTCGCCAAGCTCGGCGGAGGTATTGGCAGGATTGACCCATTGTCTGAGCCAGTTTTCGCTGATTTTCATGGTTTTCTCTTATTATCTTGTTTTGTATGGTTTAATTTGGCTTTGTCTGGATAAGTGCCACTAATATCTTCTTCGCTAAATCCAAACATTCGCATGATTTCATCATCACCCCAATGAATATCATCGGGAATGGTGACTTGCCCTTGTCCAAGACCAATGCGTCTTGTGGAGGTATTGTCATCATGCACATCGTTTGTCATTTAAGCAAACTGCCCCAAAAATCTCACATCATTTTGGAAAAATACTCGCAAATCATCAATGCCATAATACAGCATGGCAAAGCGTTCAATCCCAAGCCCAAAGGCAAAGCCTGTGTATTCGTCAGGGTCAATGCCACAGTTGCGTAGCACTTGGGGGTGAACCATGCCACAGCCTAAGACTTCTAGCCATTTGCCAGAGTCGGACAAAATATCCACCTCCGCAGACGGCTCGGTAAAGGGGAAAAAGCTCGGGCGAAAACGCACGGTCATCTCTTTGCCAAAAAACGCATTCAAAAACTCATGAATCACGCCTTTGAGCTCAGCAAAGCTCGATGATTTAGAAATCATCAAACCTTCCATTTGATGAAACATCGGCGAATGCGTCTGGTCGCTGTCACAGCGATACACACGCCCAGGGCAGATGATTCGTAGGGGTGGTTCTGATTTTTCCATGGTGCGAATCTGCACGCCCGATGTGTGGGTGCGTAGCAGATAATGAGCGTCAAAGTAGAAGGTGTCGTGCATGGCACGAGCAGGGTGGTGGTCAGGGATATTTAACGCCTCAAAGTTATAATAATCGCTCTCCACCTCAGGGCCTGTCGCCACGCTAAATCCTGCTTGTACAAAAAACTGCTTCATACGCTGTGTGGTGTGCGTAATCGGGTGCAGTCCACCTGTGGGGCGGTGGCGTGGCGGGAGCGTGATGTCGATTTGCTCTGCCATGAGCTTGGCGTTTAAGGCTTCTTTTGCCAATACCGTCCCTCGTTCATCAAGGGCGGTGGCGATACGGGTGCGAAGCTCGTGCAAGTACGCCCCGTAGGTTTTTTTGCCCTCGCTGTCCAGTCCGCCCATTTGTTTGGAGAGGGCGGTAATGGGGGATTTTTTGCCTTGCAATGCTCCTTTTAATTCTTGTAATTGGGCGGTGTCGCAAGCTGTGCCAATCGCTTCGATGACCTGTTTGGCATAATCATCAAAATCATCACTGCTAATGTCTGCTAGGGGTTTATCCAAATGCGATAGGGCAAGCACCACGTCTAAGGGAGAATGAGTATCAGTCATGTTCGTTATCATCATGAATTTAAAAGAACTATTGTAAAAAATAATTATAAAAATGTAAACAAAAACCACGCTATTTTGGCAAAAACTGACAAATTATGGGCAAAACATGACCGATTTTTTGGGTTTAAGGATATATAGTAAGCATAAAATATTGAAAAATAAGCCATTGGTTATCCCAAATATGGAAGTGATTATTATGAACTTGGCTTAAACGATGTCTTTACATAAAATCATGACAAAAATGTGAAAAATTAATTTTTCCTACTTGACATTTTCAAAAATCAACATTATTCTACACAAACAAAGATTTTTGTATCATTTAGTTACATAACATAATATTTAGTTATGCATATGTATCACAAAATGTCATGTAGCCACCCAAGTCGCTTCGACTGAATGTTAGCCATTACAAATCTTTTGTGCTTTGTGACTTGGATGTTATTTTTTGGTGTTAAGGAGAACAAACTTTCTATGCACACACTAATCCACCCCCTTCATCCACTTGCCAGACAGCTCCGTTGGATTGTTCCCATGTCTGTTTTGGCATTGTTTGCCATGCCAGCTCATGCGGCGATGTTGGAGATACCATCGGTTAAAGATGGTTTAAGCCTTGGTATTTATGGCAGTATTAATCCCAATTTTAGCACCGAATCCAATAAGTTTAACTATACTTATGGTGATCCTAGGATTTTTGGCACTAATGGCAGTGTCGCTGATGTGCTTGCCAATCAAGACCGTAAAGACAGCGACGAACAGCTCAGATTAAACGGTCTTAACTGGGGTTCGGTTGAGTTTTATGCCAGCCAAAGATTGACCCCAAAAATTACCGCCAATAGCTCCATTTTCATAGAAGCTAGTGAGAGTGCCAATCGTAACTGGGGTGCTTATTGGGGGGCTTGGTTTGATTTTGGTAGTTATGGCGAGCAAGGCAGACTGAGTGTCGGCAGTCGTTTCAATGGGCTTGGTGTGAGCCAGACAGGTTTGGGTATGCTAAACACCATGAATGACACAGGCACCAACATCAATGCCAGATATACGGGCGTGCCCAATCTGACTTTGTCCGCCTATCACATGCTAACTCAGTCAGCAGATGTCAATAACCGCAGAGCCTTAGGGTGGCATCACAGTGATGGGGTTTCTGCCAAGTATGACTTTGATTTTGCACCACGCAAAACGCTGACCTTGGCGGGCGGTTATAGTCGCAGTAAGGGTCATGATGACATGGCGTACTATGATGTTGCCGAAAAAGCAGATGCTTATCTACTCGGTGTTGGGTTTCGCCATAATGACTGGACGGTTGGGCTAGACTATGGCGAGCGTGAAGAGTCTTACAATGGTTATGTCACCAGTGGTGTAGACAAAAAAGTCTATGGTGCTAAAGTGGACTATGAATTCACCCCACGTCTAAAAGGTACGCTAAGCTATGGACACAGCCATTCTAAAAATAACTCACCTGCACCTTTTGAGAGAATGGTGGATTTTGGTAGGTTAGAGCCTTATTCGGGAACAGAAGCGTTGTTCTTTGATAAAGTTGAGCAAGATCGATACAGCGTGGGTCTGCAATATGAGCTGTATAAGGGCATTACGTTAAATGGCTCAGTCACCAACTTAAAGACCACCAACTATGTTACCGAAGGCGAATTTAGTAATCGTGAACAACTCACCGCCAACATCGGGGCATCATTCTCATTTTAATTATTTTAAAGGAATTTTTTTATGAAAGCGACCCAATCTTTTCAATTAACCAAAATCGCCCTAATGACAGGCGTGATTCTAACAGCAACCAGCTCTCAGGCAGTTTATAATCTTTACAAAAAAGATGGCTTGTCTTTGGACATCAGCGGACAGATTGACATGCAAGCCACCAAACAGGATGAGAAGTTTGTGCTACAAAGCCCAATGGCGAGTGCTTACATTGATGGAAATAGTTGGCATTGGGGCAGTAACATCCCAGCAGGCACAGAGTTGTCCAGTACTGACAGAAAGCCACGTTTGGGACAAAACCATGGCGTGTCCTATGTGGATTTTCGCGGCTCACAAGAGTTGTCAAATGACTGGCGAGTGACGGGTAATGTCGGCTTTGGCTATAGTGATGGGCGTGATTTTTATTTGTCTAATTCAAGTTTGTCTTTTGACAAACGCAATCTGGGGGCGATTAGCCTAGGTCGCCAATACCTACACACCAACTATGTTAATCGTACCGGCACAGATACGCCACTAGATATTTTTAGTACCAATGCGGTGCGTTTGGACTATTATGGTGTCAAAGGCTTGCAAACCAGTGCTTATTATAGTTTTGCAGGTTATAACGATGTGACCAAAGAAAATAACACCGAAGTGGACTCAGGCTATGGCGTGTCAGCAAGTTACCGCTTTCCCATCGCTGATAATCAAAGCCTAAGAGTGGCGGCAGGCTATACGCACAGTGATTTTAACCCTGTGACCAACATTGCAGAAGCACAGTGGACTGCCAACCAAAACACTCTAAACCGCTACCCACAAAAAGTTGATGGTGTGGCGGCATCATTAGAATATCAGGCAGGTAAGTTCTTGATAGCGGCGGATATCGGTCGCAAAAAAGAAAACATGTCAGACAGTCGTAACACACCTTTGGATAAACGCACCACGGATTATCTGGGAGCGAAGATTGCCTATGACATCAACCCTGTTTTTAAGGTCAGTGCAGGCTATGGCACCAAAAAAGCTGAGACAGATCTAAAGGCAGGTGCATCAGCATTAACAAATGACGCAGGCTCTTTGTATGCCACCTATCGGGACAGTGGTTGGGCAGATTTGGCGATGTATTCTTATGTGGGGGCAGGCGAGCAACATCTCTATGATAAAGCCGACACCAAAGAAGCCTATGTGCAGCTAGACTATCGCATTCGTCCCAATGTTCGTGTCTATGGTCGTTATGATACCGAAGAGACAGTTTATAAGGTCGGTGGCAAGGATACTGGCAAATTGACCGATGACAATGTGCGTGTGGGCATGGTGTTTACATTCTAAGCACAAAACACAATATAAAAATGCGGGGGCAGGCGATGAGACTTGCTCCTGACAGGTGTATTTATCGGTTGATTTGCATGGCAAAAAATTAAGGAGTTGCCCATGATGAGATTAAAACTTACCACGTTGGCATTGGCAGTGATGTCGTGTGTCTACATGACAACGGTACAGGCTGATGATGACACTGACAGCAGTAATAAACTAAATTACCCAAAAACTCGGGTGCATCAAGACAGTTACGACCCTTTTTTACACGGTGAATTTGGCATCTCTGCCAATACTGCAGGTACCAGAAACGCCCAATACATCGATAATCAGCATGCCCCAGATGATGGCATTGACCATTATTCTGGTGGCACCCATGTGGATAAATACCGCTGGTTAGAAGAGTATGATAATATTGATGCATATGTTGCCAAAGAGACCGATGCTGACCGTGAGCGAAACTTCATTGGTACTCGTTTTGAAGACGACCGACCGTTGGCGGCTGAGACCACTCGGTATCTACAAACGGTGCAACCTAGGGTGTCCAGTGAGGTTAATGAATGGGTGAATGAGCAAAATGCAGTAACGGAAGCGTACATTCAAAGCTCTACTGTTTATGACCAGCTAAAAAGAAACTACGATGCTCTAAAAGATGTTGAGCATACTATGAGTCGTTTTTATCGGGATAAGATTGGCGAGATTCGTTATTATCGTCATGTTGATGGGTTTAGTCGCATTGAGCGTATTGATCCAGATGGCACTCGCACCGAACTTGTCAATCAGGCGACCATTTCCCCAGATGGTAAGATGACCCCAGATGGCAATGCTGCTATTCGTGGTGTTAAGGTTAGTAAAGATGGCTCTTATGTGTCGTTCTTTGTGCGTCAAGGATTTTCTGATGTTGACCCTAGATTTTTGCACGTCATAGATACCCGTACAGGCGAACTTGCCACGCCCATTATCAAAGGTCTTAGACGAGATATTTTGGCATCCACATGGCTAGATGATGATACGCTGTTTTATGTGGGTAGTGTGCCCCAGCTTGCTGTCTATCGTCGTGATATTGGCAAAGAGCGTTTTATTGACCCTATCGAAACCAACTCAAACCAAGTGGGTGGTGGTGCAATCACCAGCATCTATTTTGATGGTGATGATGACCGTTATTTGGTCATGGATGGCATGTACCAGGGTACAACAACGGCTTATATCAAAGACCGTAAGACAGGCAATGTGTATCGCTTGCATGATAATAAATTCTTTGATAAAGCGGTTAGATACAATCCAGCTTTTAATAATAACATCTTGGCACAGCTGATACATTTTGACCCAGAGACCCGTGACGTGTGGTTTATTAGTGGTGAGAATGACCGTAGGGGCGAGCTGATTAAGAGTAATCTTGACAATCTAAAAAAGCGTGAAGTGGTGGTTAATATTCCGCAGGATTTGGATTTGATGCGTGATGCGTATTATCACGAAGAAGGTAATGGCTACTTCTTGGTGACCTACCTAAAAGATGGGGTGAGTCGCCTTAAACTGGTGGATGCTACCACAGGTGTCTTTTTAAAAGATTTGACACCACCACAGGGGGCGGGCTTTATTTCTGAGCTGACTGGCAACTTGGTGAACAAAGAGCAAACCGATTCCAATCACGAAGTGGACGAAAATGATGCTGAATCCAACGAAAACTATGTGCAGTTTCGTTTTGAGAACCCAACATTCCCGCCCACGGATTATAAGTATAGCATTGCCAAAGATGAATTTTTGGATATTCGTCGCTTTGACTTAGCACCATTTGATGAGACGCAGTACGAAAGCAAGGTGGTATTTTATACATCCTATGATGGCACGCAGGTGCCGATGAATATCAGCTACAAAAAAGGCATTCCCTTAGATGGTAAGAACCCGACATTATTATACGGCTATGGTGGTTATGGTGTCATCTATGACCAAACCTTTGGCTTTCCCGCCAACACCGCATGGCTAGAAAATGGCGGTGTTTGGGCTCATGCCTTTATCCGTGGCGGTGGCGAATACGGACAAGAGTGGCAAGATGCTGCTAAGCACACCAAACGCTTGACGGGTTATGATGACTTTGCTGCTGCTGCTGACTACCTAAATCAAGCAGGCTATGCCAACCCTGACCATCTAGGCATTATTGGTGGGTCTAACGGTGGTCTTTTGGTGGGAGCCGCCATGGTGCGTCATCCAGAGAAGTATCGTGTGGCATTCCCACAGGTGGCTGTCTTAGACCAACTGCGTCAGGCGGACATGGGCATTACGCAGTATTGGATGGAAGAGTATGGCGTGCCATCAGAAGGTCGTCGTGTTTATGATGTTTTGATGAGTTATTCGCCTTATCATAACCTAAATGCAGGCACTTGTTATCCATCTACCTTGGTACAAACATCCAAGCGAGATGACCGTGTGGTGCCGTCGCATTCTTATAAGTTTGTTGCACGTTTTCAGGAGATAGAAAGCTGTGGTCGTCCCGCACTTCTTCATGCCGCTGAAAACCAAGGACACAGCCCAAATACTTATAATGAGCGAAAAGAAGACGAGCTGATGACGATTGCTTTTGCGTTCCAGGAGATGGGCGTGACAGACATACCAAACCTAGAAGTGCGTCCTACGGCTGACGAGATGAAAACGGACAAATGGCGAGCCGAAGATGAAGTCAAGCGTCAAAAACGTCTCAAAGAACGTTCTGTTCAGTAGTATTGACATTAACAAAAACTCAGCTTGGGCTGGGTTTTGTTTTTGATGGGCAATGAATTTTAGATGACAATAACTCATCATCTACCACAACTGGCAATCTAAATTATTTGTTAAATATTCCTATTTTCATTGATTTATCAAAGATTTTTGGTTAAAATATGTAACCATCATTTATCTTTCTTGTTTTGTCATATATAGGACGTGTTATGTTTACCAAAAAACTTTTAGCCCTTACCGTTGTTGGTGTGTTTGGTCTGACCGCTTGCAACCAAGACAAGCCTGCCACCCCAGACACCGCCCCTGCCGAGCAAGCCCAATCAGCACAAACCAAACCTGCTGACACCACAGCGACCCCTGCCACAGGCGATGTTACCATCAAGACCGCCACAGGCGAGCAGACCATCCCTGCCAACCCAAATCCCATCGCCGTCTATGACATGACCGCCCTACAAAACCTAAAAGCGTTGGGCGTGGCGGTGCAAGGCATGCCGTCAGCCGAGATGACTGCCGAGCGTATTGCTACCCTAAACCTAAAAGCGGACGGCACGCCAGACGGCACAAGCGTTGGTACGCTGTTTGAACCAAATTTAGAAGTATTGCACAGCCTAAAACCACAAGCCATTTTTGTGGGTTCTCGTATGGCAGAAAAGAGCGAAGAGCTTGGCAAAATCGCCCCAACGTATAACCTAACCATTGACACCAACAACGTCTATGAGTCAAGCAAACAGCAGATTACCGATTTTGGTAAAGTGTTTGGTAAAATTGCCGAAGCCGACAAACTCATCGCCGACATTGATACTGCCATCGCCGAGGCCAAAAAAGCGGTAGAAGGCAAGGGCAATGGGCTTGCCATTCTTATCAACGGCAACAAAATGAGTGCCTATGGCAAAAACTCACGCTACGGCTATCTACACACCACATTCGGCATTCCTATGGCGGACGCTGACGTGAACAAAAACGAAGAGCGTCATGGTCAGCCCATTAGCTTTGAATATATCCAAAAAGTTGACCCTGATTGGCTGTTTGTCCTAGACCGCACGTCAGCGATTGGCGAAGAAGGCGTATCGGCTAAGGAAGTGCTAAATAACCCACTCATGCACAACACCAAAGCCTATAAAAACAACCAAATCGTCTATGTGAGTGCAGATTCTTATCTTGCTTTTGGTGGCTATTATCAATGGCTAAAAGATGCTAAGATTGTTACCGATGCGTTTAATGCAAAAACAGCTCAGTAATTGATGTTGGGTGTAAAAAAGGGGGCGGATTTTATTCGCCCTTTTGCTGATTTTTATTAGCATTGTTAATTGATAGTGTTTGTAGTGAATTTGTAGGGGTAAATTACATTTGCCCTGTGCCATAAGTGTTTTTTGGGCGTTGTATTCGCCCCTACACATCCAAATTTTAAACATGGTTATTTAAATTCAAAATATACCAAAGGGCGTGGAAAGCACGCCCCTACAAAGACATTATTTTAAAAATGCAAATTGGGGCATATATTTTGATTTAATCATATCAATTTATCATATAAGCCCATTTTAAATTATAAACCCCTTTGCTCCACCATGCACCTTAGGAATTATCACTTGGGAACCCTATGACCACAGCGACACTCTCCGCCCCAACTTCTTGGTGGTCGCCAGCATTTGTCAATGTTGGTGCGTTTTTGCTTTTGTTTGTTTTGATTGTCATCAGCATTTCGGTGGGGGTGGCGGATTTTTCATGGGCAAAACTCTTTGACGACACCGACAACAGCTCACAGCTTTTTTTGGTGAGCCGTCTGCCCCGTACGCTCGCTTTGATTTTGACAGGGGCGAGCATGGCGATAGCGGGCATGATGATGCAAGTTGTGCTAAAAAACCGCTTTGTTGAGCCGTCTATGGTTGGGGCGACACAGTCGGCGGTGCTTGGGATTTTGCTCACAAGCCTATATATGCCAACCTTGCCCCTTTTGGGTAAGATGAGCGTGGCAACCGTCATGGCGTTTGGCGGTATGATGATTTTTATGCAGATTATCAAACGCTTACCGCCCACCGATTTTCTCATCATTCCGCTTGTGGGGATTGTGTTTGGGGGGATTATTGACTCGTTTACGCTGTTTTTGGCGTATCAGACCGAGACGGTGCAAATGCTGTCGGTGTGGCGGTTTGGCGATTTTTCTAGCGTGCTGGCAGGGCGGTATGAGACCTTGTGGCTGGTGGGGATTTTGTCCGCCATTGCTTATATCATGGCAGACCGCTTGACGATTATCGGGCTTGGGGACGGTATCGCCAAAAATTTGGGGGTTAATAAAGACGCTGTTATGTGGCTTGCCATTGGCATGGTGGCGATGATAAGTGCGGTGGTGGTGGTTACGGTGGGGGCGATTAGCTTTGTGGGGCTTGTCGTGCCAAATATCGTGAGCCGTCTGGTCGGAGATCGTCTACGAGTGTCACTCCCTGCGGTGGCGTTGCTTGGTGCGTCTTGTGTCCTTTTGTGCGATATTATTGGGCGTGTGATACGCTATCCCTTTGAAATCCCTGTCTATGTCGTCTTTGGCGTGCTAGGGTCGGCACTGTTTTTATGGCTTTTGTCAAAATCAAAATAGGGGCGTGTGATGAATTTTATAAAAAAGTTATTGGGCAATCCTATTTTGTTGGCGTTTATCGTGCTTGTGATTGGCTGTGGGCTGTATTTGACCTTAAATGTCATCAGTTGGGATTTTGCCTTGCCCCTGCGTACTCGCAAACTCATTGCTTTTTTGGTGGTAGGCTATGCGGTGGGGGTATCTACGCTGTTATTTCAAACGCTTACGCATAACCCCATTTTAACGCCAAGTCTCTTGGGCTTTGATGCCTTATATGTCTTGATACAGAGTCTGATGCTGTTCTTTTTGGGTATGCTAAGTTATGTCACCTTGCCTGTGGTTGGTAAATTTGCCTTTGAAGTGGCGATGATGATGATTATGTCGGTGATTTTGTTTCGTTTTTTGTTTACCAAGCACAATCAGGATTTGACGCGGCTTATCTTGGTAGGCGTGATTTTTGGGACGTTGTTTCGTAGCCTATCCTACATGGTCGCTCGCATGATAAATCCTGATGAATTTGTTACCGTACAAGCCCAAAGTTACGCCAGTTTTACCGCCGTCAATGTCAATCTGCTCATCACCAGTGTGGTGCTGTCGGTGGCGACTTTTATTTATGTGTGGCGACAACGGTTTGCGTTGGATGTGCTACTCTTGGGCAGAAATTGTGCCATTTCGCTTGGTGTGCCGTATCATAAGCTGTCTCTTGGTATTTTGATGACAATCTCGCTACTGGTGTCTATGGCAACCGCCCTTGTGGGTCCGATTACGTTTTTTGGGCTACTGGTGTGTGCTTTGACCAATCGGTTTTGTACAAAAATGGCTCATGGCGAGAGGCTGATTTTGGTAACGCTCATCGCCAGTAGCACGCTCATCGTGGGACAGGCGGTGTTTGAGCATGTCTTTAAAATGGCAGGCGTGCTTGAAGTGGTAATTGAGCTGTTTGGCGGGGTGGCGTTTTTGCTACTGATTTTTATGCAATATAGCAAACAACGTACAATGCAATAATTCTTAATACATAAAATTTAATCTATAGATTTAGGTTGTTGAATGAAAAATAAATTAAAATCATTGCACTTATTTGATGTGGTTATTTTGGCGATTATCTTTTTTGGCTTTGCCATTTATAGTTCCAATATGCAGTTTTTTGAATTGATAAGTCATGAGCAGGTTGCTCCCGAGACTTTGGAATTCAACAGCTCAAGTAATTGGTCGGGGATTTTGAGTGAAATTATGGCATTATTGGTGGCGTTTGGGTATTTGACCTATCGTAAATTTGATTTTAAACAATTAAATTTTAGTGTCAATCGCTGGACATTGCCAAAAGTGGTGCTATACATTCTCATTGCAGGAACGGTGGCATCGCTTTATGAGTATTTGCAATACTGGGCTTTTCCCGAGCTTTATCCAACCACGGAGGCACATTATGGGGCAAGCGAGCATTTTAGTATGTGGTCTGTTTCCTTTATTTTATTTGCCCTACTAAATGGCTTTTATGAAGAAGTATTTTTTATTGGATTGGTGGCATTGACCACAAAAAAACATTTGCCCCTTGCCATTGTGTTTACTTTGTTTGTGCGATTTGCCTTTCATACCTATCAAGGATTGGCAGGAGCATTAACCATTACCACTTTGGGGATTGTGTTTTTGTTATTACGCTATAAAAGTGATGAATTGTTGCCATTTACTTTGGCACATTCATTTTTTGATTTATTTGGGCTTGGCTTGCCTTTGTATTTGTTGGAATAATTGGGGTATTTATGATAAAAGTAAAAAACGTCAGCCACAACATCGGCGATTTACCCATTTTAAAAAACGTAAATTTTGAGCTACCCACAGGGCAAATCATCGCACTCATCGGAGCGAACGGGGCGGGCAAAAGTACGCTGTTTAGCCTGATGGCTCGCATGAATCCTTTGCAGGACAAATCCGCCTGTATCAGCTTTGATGGGCATGACATCAGCACCGCCACAGATAGTGATATGGCAAAAGTGGTCGCCATGCTCGCCCAAGAAAACCACATTCAGGGGCGACTGCGTGTGCGTGAGCTACTCATGTTTGGGCGTTATCCTTATCATCAGGGCAGACCCACACAGGCGGATAAGGATAAGGTGGAGGAGATGATTACGACCTTTGAATTAGAGATGTTGGCGGAGCGGTTTTTGTCCGACTTGTCGGGCGGTCAGCGTCAGCGTGTGCTGATTGCCATGGTGGTGTGCCAAGATACGCCGTATATCTTGCTTGATGAACCGCTCAACAACCTAGATATGTACCACGCAGGGCGACTCATGCGACAGATGAAGGTGCTGGCAAGTCGTGGCAAAACGGTGGTCATCGTGCTACATGACATCAACCAAGCATCCCAATTTGCCGATACGGTTGTGATGATGAAAGGGGGCGAAGTGGTGTCTGTGGGTACGCCAAAAGACGTGCTAACGGCCGAAAACATGAAAGTGCTGTATAACGTGGACGTAACGGTGCTAATGCACAATGGCAGGCCGATTGTGGTGGATGTGGTGTGATTGGGATTTGATAGATTGCACTATCAAAACAAAAGGTGTTATAATAGAATATTTAGATAATTTTCTTTAATTGGACTTAGACGGGGCGTTATGATGACTGATAGCAATTACGCCACATTCACACTCAGACTGACTGGCATTGATTTGGATAATATTCATCCAAATGATGTGGGGGCTTTATTGTCTGATTTTTCTCGTCTGCTTAATGAAGATAGTCTAAAATTTGATAGCATTCGTCAAGGCTCTGCGGTGGTTTCTGTGCTAGCCAATCAAGAGCTTTACCCCCAAATTTTGCAAAATTTTCAAAACGGCATGGTAAAATCTGCCTACAAATCTTTGACAAAAACCATTCGTAAATACGCCAAATATTATCCTGATATTCAAGCTGAACTGTGGGCAAAGCCAAATAATAAAAGTGAAAATCAATTAATTGAAACCTTGGATTATCAAGAATACACAAAAACCATAAAACAAACAGAAACGCTAATTGGCAAACTGCAAAAACCTGCACATGGTAAAGATGATACTGACCATTTTACCATTTTGCTTGCTAATGGCAATCAAGTTGCTGTTAAAGTAAATAAAATATTGTCTCATGAATTGGCAGGGTATTTGGAAGGGCTTTGGCTGGCGGATAGTTTGATTGAATTTACAGGTATTGCCAAATATCAATTGACAGGTTGGCAAATGAAATTGTCTGAATTTACCGCTCAAAGTTTTGTTGTTTTGCCTAATAAAAATGAATTGACAAAATGGGCGGACGACTTTCATGCGTGCGGTGAAAGTGGTTGGCGAGCATTGGATAATCCTGAGCAAACTTGGCTAATGGAGCGTCATTCATCATGATAATGGCGGATAACAATTTTTTGATTGCTTTGGTTGCTGATAAACAAAAATATCGCTTATTATTGCAACAATTGGAGAGACAAAATCATAAAATTGGTTTGCCAACACCCGTATTGGCAGAATTTATGGTGCGGGATAATAATATGGAGCGAGAACTGTTTTTAACAACCAATCACTCTTTTATTCAAGAATTCGATTTTGACAAAAAGTCAGCAATCGTCAGTGCTAATATCATGCGAGAATTATTAAAAACAGACTTTTTTAAAAATAAATCAAAAGATAAACAGATTATTAAGGTAGATATTCAAATTTTAGGCATTACCATTGCAAATGGTGTCAAAAAACTATTCAGTGCTGATATTGAAATAGCAAGAATTATTGATATGCTTGAACTACCGATTGAATTGGTTAATTTTGATGAGAATGACGGTTTAGAGCAATCTGATTTATTTGGTACTGTTTGTTAAAACTTAAAAAGGGCGAAATCTCGCCCTTTTTAAGTTGGTTAAACCATCTGATTTCTCCCACCTTATTCCCCACCAAAAATGCGAGAAGTTCAATTGCCCAACGCAGGCATGACAGCGTGCAAATCCCATAAGGCAATCATATCACTCAATCCACCCTATCCCCACGCCCCGCAAGCCAGCCAAAACCGACATTGATACACATTAGAATAAACAGCACATACAGCGACACTTCCCAAGTGCCTGTTTTTTCGTACAATTTACCCAGCACCAACGGGCCAAAAAACGCCACGCCATAGCCCACCGCCTGCACCATGCCCGACAAATCCCGAGCGGTGTCAAGTCGTGTTGTACGAATAGAAAACAGCATGAGCGACAACGTAAAAATACACGCCCCGCCAAAGCCCATAAGTGCCGACCAAACCATGAGACAATCAGGGAACCAAATAAATCCGCCCGACCCCACCACGTTGGCAAGGCTTGCCACTAAGGCGATGATTTTTATAGGAAAATTTCTTTTGATTAAAAAGGTTAATAAAAATATCGCCACAGGAGCGGACAGCTGAAAAGCAAGGGCAAGTCCGCTTGCGTCTGCCAAACTTAGCCCATAGCCCATGCCAATGGATGGCAAAAAACTTGCCACCGTATAAAACAGTAACGACTGTATGCCCATATACACGCCCAAATACCAAGCATCCTTGCTTTTCCATGCGTTAAAATGACTGGGCGTGTTTGTGGTTTGGGCGGTGTCGGCATGATATAACTTATTGATAAATAACAACATAAAAAACGTCATCACCGCAAATACCCCCCACCACGACAACGCCACCTGCCACGACACCACACCCATGAGTGGTACGACCAGATAGGCACACAGCCCTGCACACACCGACATGGATAGGCTAAATACGCCTGTGGCAAGAGCGATGTGATTGGGGGCGTATTTTTTGATAAAAGGGGCGGTTAGGGCGTTTAATAGCCCAATGGCAAGCGACAAAACAACCGTACCGACAAACAGCCCACTCACCCCAAGCCACACCCGAGACAGCACACCGACCGCCAACACCGCACCGCTTATCATCATCATAACTTCTAGCCCAAAACGCTTGGCGAGCATGGGAGCAACCAGAGCCCCAAAGGCAAACATTGGCATGGGAAGCGACCCCAACAGCCCAATGGCGGACACCGATAAGCCCAGTGCGTCTGTGAGTGTGGGGGCGACCGAGCCTAGCATGACAATTGGCGACCGCATATTTATCGCCAACAGCACAAGCGTGATGATAAGTAGGGCAAGGGGTAGGGCGGAGTGGGAGTGTGGGGTGTTTGGCATGGCGGTTTGGTGTGGGTAAAGATAGAATTTTAACAAAAAAGGATAAGGCTTGAAAAGGGAAAAATTTAGGATAAATACAGTGAATTGACCCTAATTTGCACCAATTCTGTATTTTTTAAATGATACTTTTGTAGGGGCGTGCTTTCCACGCCTGTTGGTATATTTTGAGGTTAAGTAATCATAAAAGAAAAAGGGCAAATAATTCGCCCTTTTTAAAATTCAAATAAGTTTTAAAACCACCAAATCAAATCTCTTTGGCAATCTTATCCAATGTTGCTTTGTTAGCGAGCATGGCTTTTTTGTCGTCTTCGGTTAGGGTTTCGCATTTATTGGGGTCGTTGCCACAAAACTGGCAAAACTCATCGCCCATTAGTGTCGCCACGCCACCGCACGAGCCTTTGAGTGGCTTTTTTTGTACCAAATAGCCAACGCCCATAAACAAAAAAAACAGCACAAACACGCCAAAAGTAACAAAAAAGATGGGTAAAAATGCAGACATCATCGTGGCAACTCCAAAGGGTTTTTGTTGGTATAACAAATATCAGTATAGCAAAGTTTAATCCCAAAAGCAAAAACCGCCCAAAAATTGAGCGGTTCTTTATTAAATGAATTGCATTGTTTGGCAAATTTGTTTATCAAAACTTAGCAAGGTTTTTAAACTTGGAATATAAATCCAAAAACCAAATTCCACATAATCCGTATTCAAATTTTTTAGAATGTCGGATTTTAATTGACCGATGATTGAAAGTGGCATTTTATACTCCTTGATGGATGGGGTTTGGGTATGTTCGGCTTCGTCATCGTGATAATGGTCATTGTTGTCATCAATATCATCGGCTTTATTGCCAATGGCATACCAATCAATCTTACGGGTAATAAACATCACCACAAACAATAATACAAAACAGAACACCGAACCTAATAACAAATTCATTTCGCTGGCGGACAAAATCACATAAAACCCTGCATACAGCCCACTTAAAATCGTGCCAAAGACCAAACTTCTTAGGGAGCTTTTGAGCATAAAACTGGCATACCAAGTAATCAAGCTCACACACGCCACACTTGCCATTAGATAGGCTTGCCAAAAGACAATCAATTCAGCAAGGGACAATAACAACACATAAAAAATCAGAAGTCCAGACGATACCAGCAAATATTGAATGGGGTGAATTTTTAAGCCCTTAATCACTTCAAACAAAAAGAAAGTCCCAAACGACACCAGCAATAAAATCAACGCATATTTAATGGTGCGGTCGGTTTTGGTGTAGGCGTTGCTTGTGTCCACAAAATCGGTGCTGATGGTGGAAAAATGTTCGGTGGAGCAATGCTCGCAATTTTCAAAATTACTATTTAAAGATGAGTTGTTTTGCTGTGCCAAAAAGGGCGTTTGCCAAGTGGCGTCAAAACCTGTTTCGTTCAGCGTTTTTTGGGTGGGTAAGGCATTGCCAAAAAATTTTGGTTCTGTCCAATTACCCTTTAAAGACAAACTGCTGTTTTGCCCAAGTGGCACAAAATTGATGCCCGACAATCCTGCCAGCTCCAAATTAAAGTCAATTTCCATTGTGGGTTTGACTTCGTTAAGCGGTACGGTCAGATAATTGCTACTGTATCCAAGTGCGTATAGTTCTTTGTCGGCAAATTTTGCCAACACTTCTTTGCCGTCCGCCGTTACCGTTGGTAGCACCACACCCCGCAGGTCAGAGATGGGGATAATGAGCGTGGCGGTTTTGGGTTTCGTTGGTTTGGGGGTGGTGGTTTGGGTAGCAGTTTGAGTAGGGGCTTGAACGATGGCTTGCGATGGGGCAAATGGCACGCCTTGCCCTGTTTGGGTGGGCTGTGTTTGGCTAGTCTGAACGCTTGGGGCAGTTTGAGCTGTTTGGGGCTGGGGATTGGCGGTCAGGCTTGGCAAGGTGTAGCTTTGCTTGATGGCAAACGCCCCTTGATAACTGGTCGCCTTATAAATGCCCCGTGCATACTGGTCGTCCTTGACCGCCAAGTCGCCTGTGATGGTGCTACTGTCCGCCAGTACAGGGGTCAATGAGCCGTTGTCGTCAATGACGATAAAGGGCGTGATGAGCGTTTGTTTGCCGATTTGGGTTTGAGCGATTTCGTCAATGACGGTGTCGGCATAGGCTTTGCGTTCATTGACCAGCCCGTTTATCATCATCAAGGCAATGACAAAAAACAAACAAAGTGTGCCAATGATGGCAAGTTTGATAAATAAGAATTTTTGCATTTTTTTACTCCATCAATAAGATGAAGCTATTGTAAAATTCAAGTGTGCAAAAATGATGGAAAAATGGGGCGGTTTTATGGAAAATGTGTGAAATCAGCGCGGCACACTCATCACCACAACCACATCGTTGCCCTTATCCTGCCCAAAACTCACTGCCCCGCCATGTAGCTCTATCACTTGCTTGACAAGGGTTAGCCCAAGCCCTGTGCTTTTTTGGCGGTGGCTGTTGCCCATGCTAAAATACCGCTCAAAGGCTCGCTTGATGATAAAGTCGTCCAGCGTGTCGCTGTCATTTTTGATGCAAATCAGCGTGTCTGTCTCGGTTTGGCTTATATGAATGGCTATCGCACTTTTGCCATAATAAATGGCGTTGTCAATGACGTTTTGCACCGCTTGGGTCAGCCAAAATTCATCGGCACGGATATGAATACCACTTTTGGTAAATTGCACGGTTCTGCCAAGCTGTTTTAGGGTTGCCGACTGCTGATTTAGGTAGGTTTGAATGAGTGCATCCAAATCAACATCGCTCATGGCAAGTTTAAAGGTGGGCTGTTCAATCTTGGCAAGGGTTAAAAGTTTGTCCACTAAGGCGGTCAATTTGTCCGTTTGCGATAGGATAATGCCCGTAAACTGCTCACGCTCGGCAAGGCTCAGCTCGCCCGTCAAAATCTCGCTACTGGCACGAATGGCGGTCAGGGGGGATTTTAGCTCATGCGTGAGCGTGTGGACGTACTCGCTCACGTACGCCTTGTTTTCTATGGTGTCTTTCATGGCGTGAATGCTTGCCATAAGCTCGTTTAGCTCTCGCCCAAGATAAAAATGGGGCGGAGCGGTGCTGGCAAGCCCTTTAGTGTAGCGGTTCACGCTGTCTATGCTACGTCTTAACCACCATGCCATGAGCGTGGCGGTGGCAAGCGTGATTACCATAATGGTTAAGATAATCTTAATAATTTCATCGGTGCTTTTGTTGATGTAGGGAATGAGCGTTTGGGTGGGCTTGCCAACGGATGCCACGCCAATTATCTGCCCGTCCGAGACAATCGGGCTTGCCACATACATGACCGAATGCCCGCCGATGTCAGTGCTTCTTGCCCCGTATTTGCCACGCAAGGTCAGATACACGTCATTCCAACGGCTAAAATCCGCCCCCACGCTTGCCCCACGACTGTCATAGATGACCACGCCTGTGCTGTCCGTGACATAGATGTGGTAGGTGCTTTTGGATTTTTGATGATACCAAAGCGGTTCATCAGGGTTGGTAAAGGCGTGGGATAATTTGGCGTTAAGCGTTTGATTTAATTCATCTTTTGATAAGTCTGCCACGTCATCTGCCACAATGTGCGACAGTAGCATCGATGTATCCACAAGGCTGTCTTCTACCACCCGTTTGGCGGACGGTCGCACCGTTTTTTGGACATAATATAGGGCAAGGGACGATGACAACAGGGTAATCAAGGCAAAGGTGAGCCATATCCGCACAAAAATGCTAAAACTTAGACGTTTTTTAAAAATGCGGTCAAGTAGGGTATGAAAGTTCAGCACAGACTATACCTCAAGCCCCGATGGGTTACAATCAGCTCATCATCACACACCGTCGACAGCTTTTGGCGTAAGGTCTTGATATGACTGTCAATGGTGCGTGATAGGCGGTGTTCGGGGTGGTCGGAGATACTTGCCAAAATCTGCTCACGGCTTAGAATGTGCGTGGGGTTGGCAAGTAGGGTGAGCATGATACCAAGCTCGGTTTTTGATAAGGTCAAGGCGTGATTATTTAGAAAAAGTGAATAATCACAGGCTTGATAATGCCAAGTGTGTATGCCTGTGATTTTGGTAAAGTCGGTGTGAGCGGAGTCTGATTTGCCTGATATATCGGTTTTGTCTGATTTTTGGGTAAAGATGTTTTCTCTACGCCATATCGCTTTTAGCCGTGCTATCAGCTCTCGTGGGCTAAATGGCTTGGCAATATAATCATCCGCCCCCAGCTCCAAACCCAAAATGCGGTCTATCTCGTCTGTGCGTGCCGTCAAAAACAGTATGGGGGCGTGGGCGTGCCTGTCGCCTTGGCGTATCATTTGGCACACGCCAAAACCGTCTCCGTCAGGCAATCCCACGTCCAGCACGACAGCGTCAAGGCGTGGCGTATCAAGGCAGGGGGCGACTTTGGCAACCGTGTCCGCCCATGACACGGTATAGCCTTCACGCTCTAAGGCAAAACGCAAGGTCGTGGCAATGGCAGGGTCGTCTTCGATGATGAGAATGTGCATATCAATAGCTCCCACTGCTGATTTTACCGTAGTGTAGATAGTCAGTCAGATACAGTACCGCCACGGTTTTGCCATGGACTTGATAAGGATAAAACATCTCATAACGACCGTCATGCGAGCTGTGGTGGGGCTTGGCTTGCCCTGCAAACATTTGGTCTAATACTTGGCGTTGAGCGGTGTCAGTTCTAAAAATAAAATCTGTCTTTTTAAGATGATATTTCTTGGTTGGGGTGGAGTCGTCTGCCACTAAACCTATCGCTTCGGCTATCTCAAAGACGACAGCATTACCTTTTGTCAAATCATCATCGCTTGGTAGTCCTGCACGGCTTTGTTTGTATTCATCAAATCCCAAATACACCGCTTCATCGCCGATTTTATCAGGCACAATGATAACGACTTGATTGATATTATGGTCGGTGGCTCGTAATAGCTCGGTATGCCAGATTGCGTTGTCTATCCATGTTTTTTCAAAGCGATAGTTGTCCAAAAAGTCCAACTTGTCATGATATTTTTTCACGACTTGATTGGCAGATGTTTGCATTAGGGTAAATTTTCTTTGACTGGTAACATAATCGCCCCAAAATAGCCCACTGGCTATTACGCCAAACATCGCCATGCCAAGCACAAGAAATTTGCCCATATGCGATTTGGTGGCAGGGGTGGGGGTGGTGCTTGGATTTTCTTTTTGTTCGGCAATGCGGGTCAAGTTTAGCATGATATTTAAAATCAATGCTCCTGCCAGCATCGCCAAAATCCCCAAAATGCTAAATGCAAACATTTCGGTGAGATTTTTTTCAAAGACTTTCAAACCAAAAACTTGGATTAAAATAAAGCCAAATACCCAATAAACAAGCCCCAAAATCCCCAAAATGGCGATAAGGTTGGTGGCTTTGACAAGTTGTTTGTGGTTCATAAAAATCCCCAATGATTTTTTGGTTATTCTAGCCTAAATCGGGCGGACTTTGGGAAAATATGGGAGTTTTTCATCAAAATTTCATAAAAACACACCCAAATGCTTTTATGGTTTTTGGCGATACCACTGATGACGGCGTTTGCTATTATGTTTCCAGCTTTTGGTATAAGCCAAAGCAGACACTCTGATATCATGCCATGCACAAGGCAGGGCTTTACCACGTTTTGCTCGTAATTTGAGCTTTGAACAAAAACGATACTCTATGTTATGTAATTCATACATGGCACGCTCTTGGTGGGTGCGAATGTGGCGATATAGATTTAAATTTGTGCAAAAATAGGGATGTGAGCCAATGGTTTCCCATTCGCCTACAAAGTGAGATTTGAGATGTTGCATGGATTTCTCCTAAGTGAAAATACTTAGAAGATGTCTTTGGCGTGGTAGTTCATAATTGTTGAGTTTTTAAAATTAGCCTTTAATATTTTTGATAAAATTTCCAATCTGCTCAACACCATCAAAAGTACTGGGCAAATCCTTACTGTCTGCTAAAATGTTGCTAAATATCACATTTTCAAACTTTTCTAAGGCTTCTTTGTCGTCTTTTTTAATATCTTTGGCATATTTAGCATAACTTTGAATAAATTGACATAAAGATACTCGTAATTCTAATTGCATAATTTGTGTTTTTAATGAATTATATTCCAATAATATAACACGAAAAAAATAAATCAAAATTAACTCCAAGCCAATATTGAATGCAATTTTTTCCCAAGGTATAGTGTTTAATATATTTTTATTTACTATATTTGCATTACAAATAAATAAAACAACTATTAACAAAGCTATTACAATCAAAAATATTGTTAGTATACATGCTCTTTTTTCTTTTTTGTCTAATAGGTTTTCAAATCCTTTGTTAAGCAAAACAAAATTATAACTACTTCTCAAATCATCCAACTTATCGGCAAAACCCTTAACTGTTGTTTGCTTATCTTCTAAATAATCGGTAATTTCTTGTTGTTTGGTTGCTATCTCTGTTGAATACTCGCCAATCTTGTTTTCAACTTCACCCTTGTTTCTTTCATAATTCAAAAATGCTTGAAAATCTTTATTGTGAAAACGGTAATTAATAAGTTCTATTACTCTTCTATTTTGGAAAAAATCTAATTTATCAACAAACTCTTCAACTACTTCCAGTGGCTCATCATTCAACTTTCCAGCGAGAACTTCATTTATGGCACGATTAATGTGCTTATATTCTTCTGAATATTGTGATTTCTGATTTTTTAAATTAAATATTAATTCCTGTGCAATAAACATAGATATTAGAAATATCTTGTCATAGTAATAAGGGCTACGACTATCTGTATGATTTTTAATTAAATTGATATCAGGCAGAAAATCTGCCAATATCTCCCTTTCTACATCTGCCATATAGGGAATGGCTTTTAAAAACTCTTCTTCTGTAGAAAAGTTATCATAGATAATTTTTAGTAGATTTGCAGATAAGAGTAATTTTGTGCGTAATTGTCCGTCTTTTTCTTTGCCAAGATTTTCCAAAAAATCTATCAAAGTTTGACTGAAAAAAGTTTGGCGAATTTGATGTGTCATATGAAATTCCTTATTTTTTATTTTAAAACCCAAACACCGCCCAAATCAACTCTGGGCGGTGTTTTTTATAATCTTCCAATCAAAGGCAGTTAAGATTACTTATCATCTTTAACTTCGGTAAACTCAGCATCTACCACGCCGTCATCAGCAGGTTTGGCTTGCTGTGCTTGACCTGCGTCCGCACCCGCACTGGCTTGGTCAGTGCTATAAATCTTGGTGCCGATTGGCAAGAATGCGTTATCAAGAGCTTCTAGCTTGGCTTTGATGGCGTCCACGTCATCTTCTTTGGTCGCAAGTTCTAGCTCACTGATTGCCGTTTCTACCGCTTGTTTTTCTTCATCGGTCGCTTTATCGCCATTTTCTTTTAGGGCTTTTTGTACCCCTGCGATACGTCCGTCCGCTTCGTTACGCACGCCCGCAAGCTCGGCAAATTTCTTATCCGCTTCGGCATTGGCTTCGGCATCACGCACCATTTGTTCAATCTCTTCATCCGTCAAACCGCTGTCGGCTTTGATTTGGATAGATTGCGATTTGCCTGTACCTTTGTCCTTAGCAGAGATGTTCATGATACCGTCTGCGTTGATGTCAAAGGTAACTTCAATCTGTGGCACGCCACGGGGTGCTGGTGGAATATCGGTTAGGTCAAAGTTGCCCAAAAGTTTGTTTTGGCTCGCCACTTTACGCTCGCCTTGATACACCTGAATGCTTACGGCAGGTTGGTTGTCGGCAGCGGTTGAGAACACTTGTGATTTTTTGGTAGGAATCATCGTGTTTTTCTCAATGATTGCCGTCATCACACCACCCATGGTCTCAATGCCTAGGGTCAATGGAGTTACGTCAAGTAGCAACACGTCTTTTTTGTCGCCAGAGAGTACCGCACCTTGGATGGCGGCACCGATTGCCACCGCTTCATCAGGGTTCACGTCTTTTCTTGGCTCTTTACCAAAGAACTCTTGCACTTTTTGTTGGACAAGGGGCATACGGCTTTGACCACCCACCAAAATCACGTCATCAATGTCGCTGGCGGATAGACCAGCATCTTCTAGGGCGATTTTACAAGGAGCGATGGTACGAGCCACCAACTCTTCGGTCAAGGCTTCTAGTTTGGCACGGCTGATTGTTACCACCAAGTGCTTAGGGCCTGTGGCATCTGCGGTGATGTATGGCAAGTTCACTTCGGTAGACGTTGAGCTTGACAGTTCAATTTTGGCTTTTTCGGCAGCTTCTTTTAGGCGTTGCATGGCAAGCGGGTCGCCTTTTAGATTGACGTTTTGCTCTTTTTTGAACTCGTCCACAAGGTAGTCAATCAAAGCAATGTCAAAGTCTTCACCGCCTAGGAACGTATCGCCGTTGGTAGATAGCACTTCGAACTGCTGTTCGCCGTCCACGTCCGCAATCTCAATGATAGACACGTCAAACGTACCACCACCCAAGTCATACACAGCAATGGTGCGGTCGCCTTCTTTTTTGTCAAGACCAAAGGCAAGGGCGGCGGCGGTTGGCTCGTTGATGATACGCTTAACATCAAGCCCTGCAATGCGTCCTGCGTCTTTTGTGGCTTGACGCTGAGCATCGTTAAAGTAAGCAGGCACGGTAACGACCGCTTCGGTAACACTCTCGCCAAGATAATCTTCGGCAGTTTTTTTCATTTTTTTCAAAACTTCGGCAGAGATTTGTGGTGGTGCTTGTTTTTTACCGTTCACTTCAACCCACGCATCGCCATTGTCAGCTTTGACGATTTTGTAAGGCACAAGACCGATGTCTTTTTGAACCGCTTGTTCGTCATAACGGCGACCGATAAGACGTTTTACGGCAAATAGGGTGTTTTGTGGGTTGGTAACTGCTTGGCGTTTGGCAGATTGACCGACAAGGGTCTCGCCGTCTTTGAATGCCACGATAGAAGGCGTGGTTCTGGCACCTTCTGCGTTTTCAATGACTTTGACGTTGCCATTTTCTAGTACCGCCACACAAGAGTTGGTTGTACCTAAGTCAATACCGATAACTTTACCCATAATTTTTCTCCGATTTGTTAAGTGAATTTTTGGCAAATTTGCAAAACAGTTTTGCCAAACTTGCTGTGTTATATTTGTGTCAAATTTGGATTTTCAAGAGAAAATTTGACAAATTTTTTAAAAATTTTTTGTAAAAATTTTGTTTTAAGCCATTGAAATTTAAAACAAAATCCATAAAGGAAATGGTGTTTTGGGTAGCCGTAGCAATAAGCGTTCAATACAAGGCAGGCGAGCGAAGTGGTACAAATAGTACTACGAGCGAGCCTAACGCAGTAGTGGACGCTTAGGGCAAGGCTACGCCCCCACCAGCACCATTGCAGGGCGTAATGTACGCTCATTTAGCGTATAGCCTTTTTGCAACACTTGACCAATCACGTCTTTTTCGGCATCAGGGAAAATGCCCACCGCTTCGTGTAAATCAGGGTTGAAACTCTCGCCAACTTCTCCGACTGCTACCACGCCATTGCGTTCTAGGACGCTAAGCAAAGATTTGTGGGTTAGGCGTAGCCCTTCAAGCGTGGCTTCATCCGCCCCTGCTTTTTCGCTTGCTTCTAGTCCCCGCTCCAAATTGTCTACCACATCAAGCAGTTCTTTGGCGAACTTTTGTAGGGCGAATTTTTTGGCTTTGTCGGTTTCTTGCTCCATACGGCGTTGGGCGTTGTAGCTCTCGGCATTGGCACGGGCTGCCGCGTCTTTGGCATCGGCGACTTCGGCTTCAAGCGTTTCAATGGTGGCAATCAGCTTGGCAAGCTCGTCCGTCTGTGCCTGTTCGGTTTGCTCGTTTTCGTTTAGGATTGGCTCTTGTTCGCTCATGGTGTTCTCCAAATGGGATAAAATTCCCCTTATTGATAAAGGTTATGGGGCAAAATTTCAAGGGATAATGTCGGTTTGGGCAAAAATTTTGTTATAATGGAGCAAAATGCAATTAGGATATGCCATGCTGATTTTAGACCTACCGCCCAGCGTAGAACAAACGCTCATCGCCCACGCTCACGCCCAAGATTTAAGCGTAAGCCAATACGTCCAAAACCTATTGCCAAAAGCCGACCAACAGCCCCATGAAAATTTGGCATGGGAGCATGGTAAAGAGCTGTTTGGGCAATTTGCCGAAAGTGAAGACGGTACGTTAAGCCAAAATGTCAAAACGTTGGTTGCACAAAAGGTATTGGAAAAATATGGCAAAAATATTGATTGATACGGGCGTTTTTGTGGCGTTGTTTGATAATAAAGACAAGTATCATAAAAAGTCTGTTCAATTTATCAAAGACAATAAAAAGCCATTAATCACAAGTTTGGCGTGCGTTACTGAAACCTTATTTTTGTTAAAAAACCCAATGAACCGTAAAGGGTTTTTAAATTGGTTGCATTTGGCACGCATTGAGATTGCTGAATTTAGCCATAAAGACATGCCAGCATTGGCGGAGTTGATGAGCCAATATAGCAACGTGCCAATGGATTTTGCGGACGCCTGCCTTGTGCATTTGGCACAGCGTGAGACGTTAAGCCACATTGCCACCATTGACAGCGATTTTCGCATTTATCGCATTCATGGTTATCCCTTTCGTGTAATGATTTAATTTTGGAAAAATGACAATGACCCAAAAACCCTTTAAAAAAGACCCTAAAAAAGACCTTCCAAAAAACAAAAAACCCACCCAAAAACCCAAAAAACCCACCACACCCCATTTTTATGGGACGCACGCCATTAAAGCAATTTTAAACACTCGCCCAATGGATGCCAAAGCCCTATTTGTACAAAGTTATGACAATCATCACAATGATAACCATGATGAGATTATCGCTCTTGCCACATCGCTTGGTGTGTCGGTACAAACCGCCCAAAAAGACACATTGACCGAGCTGTGTGGCAGTCCCCAACATCAAGGCGTGGTGCTGTCGGCACGCTCTCGCCCCATGCTGGACGAAAGTGAGCTTGATAGTCTGGCAGGGCAGGACAATGCGGTGTTTTTAATCCTTGACCAAATCACCGACCCGCACAACTTTGGGGCGTGCCTGCGTACCGCCAGTGCCATGGGCGTAACGGCGGTCATCGTGCCACGTCATCAAAGCGTGGGACTGACCCCAACGGTTGCCAAAGTCTCGGTGGGCGGAAGCGATGCCGTGCCTGTGGTTGCGGTAACCAATTTGGCACGGTGTTTGGAGAAGTTAAAATCGGCAGGCGTGTTTGTGTTTGGTACAGCTCTTGATGAGAGTGCCAAGCCCTTGCAGGCGTGTGATTTTGGCGGAAAAGTCGCCATTGTCATGGGCTCAGAAGGGGACGGCATGAGACGACTGACAGGCGAGCTTTGTGATACACTCGTCTATATCCCCATGACCGATAGCCCCGACCGCCCACAAAGTCTTAATGTCAGCGTGGCGACAGGTATGGTGCTGTGGGAAGTGTTTAGAAGCCGTTAGGATAAGTGGGTTGGCTTTTATTATGTCTTATTTTGGATACACAAGGGGTAAATTGCCATTTGCCCTGTGAAAAATATGAATGTATTGCACATTTATAATGCTTGAATTTACAACCCAACC
>NZ_MXAP01000048.1 GCF_002027555.1 Moraxella equi | reverse complement strand
GTAGTTTGGAGAGGGGGTTATTATATTGCCACAAAAATCAAGACAATCTATCTTATCCTTAACTTCGTGTAAGTCATTGATTCGTTAAGAGTGAGTTGTAATTTACTTCTTTGTATAAAAAACACCCAACCACATGTTGGGTGTTCTCCACGAGAGTCGCTACTCTTCGGCAGGGGGCGGGAAGGTAATCTCGGTATTGGCAGGTTGCAGATAGTCGCCTTGTAAGTATCTTGCCCCTACTGACCATGCCATAGACATGGTGGATGCCTCTTCAATGTACGGCATGAGCGTATTTGCCCCTTTTTCGGTTGCTGTATTAATGAGTCCTTGCAAGGCAGTCAAGTTCGCCTCTCTGTCCAAGTCCTTAGTGTAGCTACGGGCGAGACGCACCATGTTGGGTGATAGATAGTCTAGAACTTCGGCAGATTTGGCGGTTACCCCGAAGCCGTTCATGCCTACAGGACAGTTGATATTGGCAAGGGCGATAAACTGACGTTTGGCAACCGCCATATAGTCCACTAGGTCTTGTTCGCTAAACTGCAATGTGAGTACGTCATTACCACCACCAATGGCTCGGGTTAGTTGAGTGATAATGCCTGATAAGTTGGTATCTGCCAATGATGCTGATGACAAACCAATTAGTAGGCGTGCGGTGGGTTCGTTTTGACGAGTGCTAGCTAAGTGCTTGCTAGCATTGATGAGCATCCAACGGTCAATTTTCTCAAGTAGATTGTGTTTTTTGGCAATGGGAGCTAGCTTATCATAGGTCATTTCTGTACCATCAGCTTGAGGCAATGTTATAAACGCTTCAAACAAGCTACTACTGTCGGTATCAATATCATAAATCGGCTGATATCTAAGGATAAATTTATTTTGCGTTAAGGCAGCTTGAATGTATTCCGCCATCGCCGAATCATCTTCACCTGCAATGGCACTAATATCAAAAGCTTTGACCTTCATGCCTTCGTCATCAGGATTGATATCCTGAACAGTATCCATGGCACGACTTAACACCACGCCTGCCTCAGGGGCATTGACATCCATCATCACTACACCGATAGACAGCGTGGTAGTAATGGTGCGACTACCTACCTCAATAAGCATGTTTGCCACACGCTCGGCAAGTTGCTCTGCTAAAGCCATGGCTTGCTCTTTGTTTATCTCATCAATCACCAAAGCAAAGCTGGTATCACTAAATCTGCTGACATTGGTATCATGTACTTTTTTGGCGGTCTCATCAAGCACCCAAGCCACCTGCTTGACCGCGGTATCTACTCCCGTTAAACCCGTGCTTGAATGAATCTTGCCCATGCCATCCATGCGAATATATAACAAAGCAGCTGACTTAATATCACCACGTGCAACTTCTTGTTGGGTGTTCTGTAATGATTCGGTAAAGGCAAGACGATTGGATAGTCCTGTTAGAGCATCTTGACGCTCTGCTTCGGCAAGTTTTTTGGCAAGCTCAGCACTATTATTCTCATTTTGCTGGATAATCATCTGTGTGACAGGCTCGCCATCCAAGGTCGCTGCCGCCAGTTGTAATTTTGAGGCAAAGGTTGTATTGTCGGTGCGTTTGCTTTCAAAGGCGAATTCCACCTGTGAGCGGTCACCCTTGTCAAATTTGCGCAAGAACTGTTTAAAGCCTTTGACGTTATCACCACCAGCAATCAAATCTACTACAGGAACACCAATAATCTCTTCCATGCTGTTATAGCCAAACATTTCCAAGTACGGGTCGTTGGCAAAAATATGCACGCCTTGGTCAATATATGCCACGGCAGACTTTGAGTTTTTAATCAGGATATTGGCACGTTGTTCGGCTTCTTTTAAGATGGCTTTTAGATGAGTGGTTTGACGTTTGGCTCGCACATAATCCGTTTGCAAGCAAATGGCAGAAACGATAAGTCTGTCATCACCTTTTGCCAATGACTTAATCATGTCGCCATGAACTACCTCAGGGTTACCATGTTCATTGATGGTTGCCTGCGTATCATCATGCACCAAATGAATGACAGGCAGAGTTATTTGCTCTTCTTGTAGGATGCCCACCACATCTGTAAAATTCATGTCATAGGCACGATGAAAGACAAGTACATCCCAATCTTGGCGTAGTGACTTGACAAACTCCGCCTTCTCATCCCAAAAACCCAAATTCACTTCATCAAAATACTCTGATAAGTGACCGATAAGATGTTCTGCATAAAGTTGCTCTTCATCGATAAACAGCAAGTTTAAAATATTTTTTTTCATAATCGAAACTGTTATAAATTTATATGGGTGATTGGAGAAATGAATGCATCACTGGTAATCTTAGTGACACGCAAAAATATGCAAGATTCATGCCAACCTGACATGAAATACAGTAGTTTCTGTCTTTGGTCTAGAATAGCACACTTGCTATTCTAGACCAATTCATATTATACCAAAAAACTTACCAATTAGCCATTTAGACGGACGATTTGATATTGTTCAATCTCATCTGTTGTCAAAAGACTGCGTTCAAGCTTAAGTTCCATTTCTTTGTCATCAATACGTAGTACGACATAATCCCCTGCTTTAAAATGAAAGCGTGGTATAATAAGTGTGCTTTGGGTGTTTAGTCCATCACCATCCACCAATAAAGCGTGAACAAATTCTTGACTTCGACCATCCTGTTTTCGTAGTCGCACACCTACCGCCATCAGTACTCGTCCCAAAAAACGACCATCAACCACAACGCCTTCTTCTGACTTTTCCACCCAGTGTGCTACACCCAAACGCCACGGGCTTTTATTAGTAGACTGTGGAGATTTTAAGGCAAACAAACCGTAGACATGAAGCAGTGGGCGAGTAGATAGGTTTTCTTCTTGCTCATTTTTACCCTCTTCGCCAAAGCGAAAACGAGCCACCGCCTCATTTTTATAACTTACCTTAACAATCTCTTTGGGGACGACCATGCCGATGGCGGATGCACTGATTTTGACGTGAAAATCAGCAGGCAACCCCCGTTCTCTTATGACGTTAGATAGATTTTGACCGCCAGAGATTTCATTAAAAATGGATGCAAACCCTACCAGTAGCTCAGCTTTTCTTTCGTGACCACCGCCTTGTCTTTCGTGTGATGCACGCTGTTCAAAGGCAAGTAGCACCATTTTAGCGAAACGCATCTCAAACAACGACTGTGCCGTGCCATCTATGTATTCGCCTGATGACACCTGCTCCATGTGCCGTGTAAAACTCTCTAAATCAAAAAACAAACAGCGATGCTCATCACTGTAAGGATTGACCGATGCGTATGGCGTGATAACCTCAGGTGGCTCGACACCTTGTAGATTGACAAAAACACGAAACTCAGGGTTGGCATCAAAGGTTGTTTTAAAATATTTAACCCACAAAGGCAAAACTCTAAAAGCATTTAAAATATCTCGACGACGATAGGCAAAAAAGTTGCCGAAACTTGCCCCACACGCCTGCATGTATCTGTCATGAATGGACGTTTTGGGATAATTTTTATCAAAATCTTGAATATTTTGATGGCAAACCCCCAGATTAAGCGTGGTCAGATACCAGGTATTTACTTCTCGCCAAATAACCTTAGGGGATCTTTGATAGGTTAATGCATACTCCATCAAAAGCTTGACATACAGCACCATAAATTGATGTACAGCATAAATAAAGATGTCACGCTCGGCGGTAAGCACGCCTGCTTTTTTGGCAGAAATGATTCTACTAAGCCATTTTTTGCTCCCGCTACTTGCCAGAACAACAGCTTTCTGATGGCGTACGGCAATGTTGCAATACACCAAAATCATCAAAAAGTACAAACTACGCACTTCATGAATTGACGACCGCTGTTCATCGGATAAGCTTTGATGTTCATAGACATAGTCAGTGTGCATTTGTTCAACCACACGCTCAACAACCACCATCAGCTCGTCCATGAGTGTCAGTTTTTGACCATCATGCATGTCGCAGACCAATACCTCGCTAAGTGCCACCCTAAGCTCAGTGTACTGCTCATGTTTAGATTTAGCAGAAAGCATGGTTGCCCATGTGCTAAGATTGGCACCTGTCTGGTCAAAATAGGTCAGCGCGATGGATTTTTGTGCCAATGGTGCAGTAATTAGGCGTTCAAATTTTTGCAGGGTAATCATAACATATCTCTTTGCACAAACTGGCTTGACAATGCCATCCATGCTGTGTAGACTCTAACAACTTGACAACACACCTCCAAAACTTAGTCACTTAGCGTCAAACAAAATTTGTTTAATTTGTGCAAGTTAAGACGTGGGTTAATAACATAAAGTTTTATATTATAGCAAACTATGAACACTTGTCCACGACAATAATCCCTCAGAAACAGCATTTGGGGTGGTATTTTTCCCATTTTGGTTGCATTATAAAAAAATCATAAAAAAGCACAGTCGTCATCGGCTGTGCTTAGAGTCAAGTCGAGGTAAGGCTACTCTTCTGGCTCATCATCCCATTTGGCATAGGTCTTTGATGGGTCAATGCCCTGTGATTTAAGATACGCCACCTGCTCTTCTAAGGTGCGTGATTTTTCTGCATCATGCATGGTGTTGGTGAGCGTGTCTAGCCCTTGCGTTAACTCTTGGGTGTTAGTACTTAGGGTGTTGGTGTTTGGGTTGTCTGTTTGGTTTGACATAATTTTTCCTTAAAAACAAAAATGGCAAAGTCATCATAACAAGGCTTTATTGCTGTATTATTGCTAAGTATGTACACATCATGACAGAATATGACATTTTGTTAGTCATGCCCACTTAGTTACGCCTGAGGCTTTTTCTGTCGCTTGCCATAGTGAGCCTTGCCCCACAGGTTCAATCCATCCTGCCAACTCTAGCTCATCTAATATCCATAAAGCGTCCGCCTTTACCACTTGTATGCGACTGACCGCATGGACATCAGGGTGCTGGCGAGAGACGATTTGACTTGCTAGGCTCTTATCCACGATTTCATTTAAGGCGCGCCCCAATCCCTGCTCGGAAAATGGCATGACGACATTGGCAAGCATGGCAACGATGTGTCGCCAGCGTAGTGGGATAACAAAGGATACTTCAATGAGCGTACCACCCCGAAACGCATGAGCGGTGCAACTTACCAAAAATTCACTATCAAGCACCAAGGCGGGTTTTAAAGCAGAATGTAAATCAGGGTTTTTGGCGTGGTGCGATTCATCAAAATTTATGGCTGGTTTTGCCTTATCTACCCCCACTGTTTTCTCTGTTTTGTCTATATTGGCTGTTTGACTCTCTTGGGGTGGGGTAAAGAGCATAATACTACGAATACTCGCCCCTGCTGTCTGCCACCCTTTGGATTTGTCAAAATCAAGCGCATTAAAAGCTGTTTCTAAGAGCTTGGGGAAATTGGTATTATCATCAAAATAATGAACGACATCGCCACCTTGGGATTCTAGTGACCCCACAAAATCAATCAGCCGATTGCCCGTTGGCTTGTTTAATACATCAGCATGCACAAAAATGAGTATGGGCTTGTTTTTGGCTTTGGCATTGGTATAGCTAACGTGAAGCTGGCTCACCCCTGACGCATTGGCTTTGCCGTAGCTGTTACCGATGAGTATGAGTACCAGATCGGCAGAATTAACACATCGCCAACTATAACTGGCAGATTCGGCACGAGCAATCACCAAGTCTTTGGTTAAAAAAGCCCGACTCTCAAAAAATATCGCCACATCATCTTGGGCAGTAACCAACAGTGGGTCATCAGCCACACAAGCGATATGAACATGATAACGATGATTTGACACAAAAACCCCAAGGTTAATAGTGGATTGGCGTTAAGGAACGTCCGCCCAAAATCAATGATAAAAGTATGGCAATTTAAAAATAGTAGAGCAAGTGATTTTTATCAAAATAATCTCTTATTATAAAGAATTTTTCTCAAAATAAAAATACCCAAGATGAACAAAAATGCCAAAATTTGCAAAAGTAACACAATCACATATAAATGGTTAAAATTAGCACATCATTTGCCGTGCTTTCGCCTTACAGAGTCATTCATCATAATGAATCAGCTCAATAAATGGCTCACCGCTTAACTTCTCGGCAGTGGCAAGCAGGTCATCATCTAAGCGTGTGGCATACAACTGCATGGGGACGGTGTTTGGTGTGGGGCTTGCGATATTAAAAAAATCAAGCAAGGATTTGACCCGTTGGGCGATTGCCATTCCTGAGTCAATCAACTGCACGTCCAGATTTTCTTGTTGTATAAAGGTCTGCAAAAACCTCTTAAAAAACGGATAATGCGTACACCCCAGCACTATCACGTCCACACCCATGTCTGCCCATTGTTTGGTTTGTCTAATCAGTAGATTTGCCACTTGACTGTCAATGGGCATACCGCTCTCCACCCACGGCACCAATGTCGGTTCAAAATGCTTATGCACCATAACCCCTTGTGGTGTGGCAACATCATTGATGACATCATTTAATAGATAGCCGTTTAGGGTCGCCCGAGTGGCAAGTACGGCAATTTGGCAGGTTTTGGTTAAGCTACACGCAGGTTTGACCGCAGGGACAAGCCCCACAATCGGCACGCTACACCGCTCACGCAACGCTTTTAGGGCATGGGCGGACGCACTGTTACAGGCGATGACGATGAGTTTACAGCCCCGTTTACACAGCCGTGCCACCGCTTGCAAGGTCAAAAGCAAAATCTCATCGCCTGATTTAATCCCATACGGCACGTTGGCGGTGTCGGCATAGTAGATAAAGCGTTCGTTTGGCATGAGTGTTTTTAGGTGCAAATACACCGACAAACCCCCCACGCCCGAATCAAATACGCCAATCGGGGCGGTAGGGTCATCTTTAAAATCAGGGTGCTGGTTTATCATATTGTTTAGTTTTTCTAATTAAAATTTGGGGCAACCACACGATGCGTTTTACCGCCACTTTGCAAGGTCAAAATCGTCTGCCCCTGCTCGTCCGACAGCTCGCCAAGCTCTATCAGATGATAAAACACATTACGCCCAATGCGAGCGGTTAGGTTAAAACGAGTGTCTATATACAGCCTATCGTCCGCCACATCATCACGCACCACGGTTTTAAAATACAACGGCTTATCATCAAGCACAATGTTATCGCCATTGGTTGTGCCAAACACTATCCATTCATCGCCATCTTTGACGACCTTATTCACAGTGTTGATAAACAGTGGCGTGTCTATCACGGTGATTTCGTATTTGTCGGTGGGCGTTTTTAAAAAGTGGCATTTTTGCTCACCGTCCACGTCCGCCCACAGCACGCTAGCAAACAAATCCACAAGCGACTGCCGAGCGATTTTAACCCCGTCATGATGCCACTCGCCATTATCATCAATCACAATATCAAAAGGCGTTATCGTCTTTGGCGTCCATTTATCTAATGGCGGAATTTTACGCTCATTGCCAAGCGATGAGATGATTTTGGCTAAATCATTGTCTTTATTGGCATTTTTGTCAATATTATCCATCATAATCCTTACCTCATCATTTAAAAAGAGTGTTTAATTTTGCCTAAATTTTTATAAAAAAGCAAATAAATTTTAAGGATTTAAAAAGCACAACAAATCACATTTACCAATATTTTTACCTCTATAAAGAACAATCCATTCCCCCCAACAACTTTTTACAACCGTACCAGTCATGATTTTATCAAAAATAAGGGCATAATTAACTTGCCTAATTTGACAAGATTGGTAAAATATACCATTTATAATTATTTGATTTATCAAACATTATATTTGATAATCATTTGTTTTTTTAGCCATTACAAGGTTTCACCTTAAACAGCCAAAAAGGAAACACCATGCAAGAGATACAACGTGAGTCAATGGAATTTGACGTGGTCGTGGTCGGCGGTGGCGTATCGGGTTTATCCTGTGCCATTCGCCTAAAACAGCTTGCCATAGATGCAGGACTTGATGAATTTATGGTCTGTGTCGTAGAAAAAGGCTCGGAGTTTGGAGCCCATATCCTATCGGGGGCGGTCATGGAAACTCGTGCCTTGAACGAGTTGTTCCCCGATTGGCAAAACATGAATGCCCCAATCACAGTCAAGGCAACCGAAGACCGTGTTTATATGCTCCCCAACGCCAAAAAGGCAATCAAACTGCCAAGCTCCATCGTCCCTGCCAGTATGCACAACGAAGGCAACTATATCGTCTCGCTTGGCAACGTGGTTCGCTGGCTTGCCGAACAAGCCGAAAGCATGGAGATTATGCTGTTTCCTAATTTTACCGCCAGTGAAATTCTCTACAACGCTGACGGCTCGGTGCGTGGTATCCAAACAGGCGACATGGGGGTCAATGCCAAGGGCGAACCTAAGCCGTCTTTTGAGGCAGGTTATGAGCTTGTTGCCAAATATACCGTGTTTGCCGAGGGCTGTCGTGGGCATTTGGGCAAGCGTCTCATCAGCCGTTTTCATCTTGATAAGGATAAAGACCCCCAACATTATGGCATTGGACTAAAAGAGCTGTGGGAGATTGACGCTGATAAGCACGAAGAAGGCGTGATTTTGCACGGCTCGGGCTATCCCTTAAATGACACAGGGGCAACTGGCGGTTGGTGGCTGTATTTTGCCGAAAACAATCAAGTGAGCTTTGGCTTGGTGGTGGATTTGTCTTACTCTAATCCGCACCTATCGCCCTTTGATGAATTACAACGCCTAAAACTACACCCCCTTATTCGCCCTATCTTAGAAGGAGGCAAACGCCTGTCCTATGGGGCAAGGGCGTTGGTCAAAGGCGGTCTAAATAGCCTGCCCAAACTGACCTTTGCAGGGGGTGTGCTGGTGGGCGATGACGCAGGATTTTTAAACCCTGCCAAAATCAAAGGTACGCATACGTCCATGAAGTCGGGAATGCTCGCTGGTGAGGCGATTTTTAAAGCAATCCAAGACGGACGACAACATGATGAAGTCAGCGAGTATCAGACCAATTTTGAAAATTCGTGGCTGTTTGATGATGCCAAATCCGCCCAAAACTTCTCGCCCGCCATGCACCGTATGGGAACGTGGATGGGCGGTGCGTTTATCTTTGTGGAGCAAAACTTATTAAGCGGTAAAATGCCACTTATCATTCATGACAACAGTTATGATTTTGCTCAGCTAGATAAAGCCGACCACGCTTATAAGCCTGATTATCCAAAACCTGACGGCAAGCTGACTTTTGACAAATTATCCAGCGTCTTTATCTCAAACACCAACCATGCCGAGGATCAACCTTGTCATCTAAAACTGACCGACCCGACCGTGCCAATCACCAAAAACCTACCGCTCTATGGCGAACCTGCTCGCTTGTACTGTCCTGCGGGGGTCTATGAAGTGGTGGCGGATGAGAATGACCCAAACGGAGCTAGGTTTGTCATCAACAGTCAAAACTGCGTGCATTGCAAAACCTGCGACATCAAAGACCCTGCCCAAAACATCACCTGGGTAACGCCAGAAGGCGGTGGCGGGCCTAATTATCCGAATATGTAATGGGTCAAAATTAAAATAAAGGGCGTAAATTGTCCTTTATTTTTTGTTGTGTTATCATGTCAATTAACGCTTGTCATACAAAGAATTTTTAAAAAATTGGTATAATTGTTGGGATGTGTTGAGCCTTGATATTTGCAATGAAAAATACCTGTTTAAAAAATCAGGGGAATCGCACGTTTTTCAAGGAAAAAACGTAGGCTGATAGCTATTCTATCAGACAAGTTTTCGTCTTCGAGCCACAAAATTTAGCCATTTTTCATGCAAAAATATTTTAAAAATTATAAAAATTTCATCAAATGATAATGCATGTTATCAATGTTCAACACGCCCTACTATTTATCAAAATATTTTTTATTCGAGCGTTTCATGTCACACATCCAGCCCAAAATCCAAACCCTACTTGACAAGCTAAACCAAATCGTCCTTGATAAAGAAGAAGCTGTGACCCTTGCCGTGTCCTGCATTTTGGCGGATGGGCATTTGCTATTGCAAGACTTGCCCGGCATGGGTAAGACCACGTTGGCACACAGTCTTGCCATCCTGTTGGGGCTAGATTTTAACCGTGTGCAGTTTACCAATGACATGCTTCCTGCCGATATTTTGGGGATGATGATATATAACCAAAGTGAGCAGAGTTTTGCTTTTAGAAAAGGGGCGGTGTTCACTCAGCTACTGCTTGCCGATGAGATTAATCGTTCAAGTCCCAAAACGCAGTCAGCACTGTTAGAAGCGATGGAAGAAAAGCAAGTGACCCAAGATGGACAAACGCATGTTCTACCCAAGCCCTTTTTTGTCATCGCTACCCAAAACCCTGCCCAACAAGCAGGCGTGTATCCATTGCCTGAGTCACAACTTGACCGCTTTTTGATGTGCGTCTCGCTCGGCTATCCATCGCCCAAAGCCGAGCGTGAACTGCTAGAAGGGCGAGACCGTAGAGCGATGATGAGTGAGTTTACCCCGATTTTGACCAGTGAAGAAGTGATACAAGCTCAGCGAGAAGTCAAAGACATCTACATCGCTCCTGTGGTGCTAGACTACCTACAAAAACTGGTCGCCAAAACCCGTTCAAGCCAAGAATATCACGGCTTATCCCCCCGTGGCGTGTTGGCGTTAAAGCGTGCTTGCCAAGCCTATGCCTATGTATCAGGGCAGGACAATGTGGCGATAGATGATGTGCAGGCGGTGTTCTCGGCGGTGGCTGACCACAGACTAGGACAGCGTTTTGTGCCGTTTCATCATCTGGGTGGTCTGACTGAGATGACCATTGCCAGACGTATTTTGGACGAAGTGGCGATTGATTGATGGCGGATTTGCCATTTGTCATTAACCCAATCAATCTATCTGTATGCCCATGAAATCATCTGCTCATCGCCTAACTCGCCCACTGACTCATCCGATAAAGAACAAGCTCAACGAGTTCTTTGCCAGACGCTCGCCACGCAAAGATATGGTGTCGCTCGGGCTACGTAATGTCTATATCTTTTTTAGCCGTCAAGGACTGCTGTTTGCTCTACTACTCATCGCCACTTTTGTGACGGGGGTTAATTATGGCAATAACTTGGTACTGGGGCTGTGCTTTTATCTGTTCGGCATTTGGCTTGTGACCGTGTTTTATACCTTTGTGCAGGTGGCGAGCATTAATGTGCGGTTTGTCGATTCTAGCTTGTCTGAGGCGGGATCGATAGGTTATGTGACTTTGGAGCTGTCCACCAGAAGTGGCAAGGCGTCACGGCAGATAGAAGCGGTGTTTGATGATAAGCATGAGATTATCCAAAAAATGCTCAAAGGGCAGGCACGAGAAGACTTCATGAATGCTCGCACCGTCATCACGCCAACGCTGGGCAAATCGGTGCTGGTCAGACTGCCTGTCTATACGCCCACTCGGGGGGTGATGACTCTGCCCCGTCTGGTCATCAGCAGTCGTTATCCGCTCGGAGTCATGCGTGCGTGGGCGTATGTGTATTTGGCAAGTCCGATTTTTGTATACCCTAAGCCTACCTCCTTTGACTGGCAAAACGACAAGCGAGCGGTGGCAAGCGAGAGTGATGAGGGAAGTGCCATTAGTGTGGCAGGGCAAAGCGACTTTGAGATGTTGGACGAATACCAAGAAGGTGAGAGTCTGGCACGGGTGTCATGGTCGCACGTGGCACGGGGGGCAGGCATGCTCACCAAGCACTTTGGCGACTCGCTCGGGCGTGAGTGGTGCTTGCACTATGATAACATGCCGTCAGGGGTGCATGAGACCCGCCTAAGTGAGCTGACCCATGCGGTGCAAGCCATTGCCAGCCAAGGTGTGCCCTTTATGCTTGTTTTGCCCAGTGGGGCAGGGCAGATAGGCGTGGGCGATGAGTTTGTCCGCCAATGTCTGCTAAGACTTGCCAAAGAGCCTTGATGGGTTTTGGCATTTGGCAAATTGGCGGTTTATATTATCCGTTTTAAAGCCGTTTTAAAGCCCTTTAAAATCATTTAAAAAAGCATTTTTGAGTTATTCTATTTATAAAAAAGATTTGGTTTGATAGTTAGGGCGTGCCTAACCTTTATAACACAATTTAAAATATAGAAATGTTTTAGAAATGAAACAATGTTTTTGCATGAAAAATGGCTAAATCTGGTTTTTCATAATAAAAGCTCGTTTGATAGAATAACTATCAAACTTCGCTTTTTCCTTGAAAAACGTGCGATTTTCCTGCTTTTTTTAAACAGGCATTTTTTATTGCAAATACAAAAGGCAGGCACGCCCTAATAAATTGATGATAAATAAAAAGGTTGGTATTTGCCTAATTTCACCAAATCATTTATCGGGCAAAACCACACGACACAGACACCATGAACAGCACTTTTCACGATTTTGGTCAAGGTAGAAAAACCCTAACCACAAGCCCCCAAAAATTTTGGCAAAAAATCCTTGCCCTGCCTGCCTATCACTGGCTCCTACTTGCCATGGCGTCGCTTGTGTTGCCCCATGCGATGGGCATTCCTGCGTGGCTACTGGTCGCACTCATCATCAGTGTCATCATGCAAAAACCCAGTATCAAGGCACGCCTATACCGCCTAAGTGGTGGGCGACTACGCCGTATCTATCAAGTGGTACAAGTCCTGCTGTTTTTGGGTGGTACAGTGGCGATCTGGGTGAGCTTTGGGCAGGCGTTTGGCGTGGATGTGGCGGTCAGTTTTTTGGTGCTGTGCTTTGTGGCAAAGGCGTGGGAGCTCTATGAGAAGCGGGACGCTTATGTGGCGTTAAACCTTGCGTTATTTACACTGGCGTCGGCGTTTTTGATACGGCAGGATTTGAGCGTGGCGGTGGTGGGACTGCCGACACTCATGATGATATTAATAGGCTTTATCGCCATTGGTGATGATGATAATGCCGATGGCTCGGGGCGACTGCGTGCGTTGGCTATGATAACCCTGCCTGCCATTCCCCTGCTTGTGGTGCTGTTTTTGTTTTTCCCTCGTCTGCCCCCGATGTGGTCACTGCCGATGGCAGGCAAATCAGCGACAACGGGTGTTTCGGATAGCATGTCACCGGGGGATTTTTCTAATCTGAGTCAATCGACTGAACTGGCGTTTCGTGCTGAATTTGACGGGCAAATGCCAAGCCGTCATGAAATGTATTGGCGTGGGCTGGTGTTTAGCGATTTTGATGGGGTGACGTGGCGACAAAGTGAGTTTTCGCCTCATTTTTGGTCGTCACGAGATGGCGATAAGCCCCCAGCATGGGCGATGAGTGCGTATCAAGGCATGGAACATCATTATCGGGTTATCTTGGAGCCAACTGAGCAAAACTGGTTGTTTGCTCTTGATTACCCACGCCTGCACCCTGAGCGTGGCATGGGCATGACGGGCGATTTTACCCTGCGTCATTATTACCCGATTAGCACCCAAAAACGCTATCGTGCCAGTTATTTTAGTCAACCTAAGGTGGATATTGAACTGACCGATGTCCAAAAACGCATTAATCTACGTCTACCCGAAGATGGTAATGAGCAGGCTCGTGCCTTTGCCAGTGAACTCTATGCCCAGACAGGCGACCCTGTCCGCTATGCACAAGCGGTGCAAAACTTTATCACCACGGGTGGATTTAGCTACACGCTCTCGCCCCCCGTACTGCGAGATGACCGCATTGATGAGTTTTTGTTTGGCACAAAGGCGGGCTTTTGTGAGCATTATGCGTCCAGTTTTACCTTTTTAATGCGGTCGGCAGGCATTCCTGCTCGAGTGGTGGCAGGCTATCAAGGCGGTGAGCTTGGGCGTGATGGGCAAAGCTGGGAAGTACGTCAGATGGATGCTCATGCATGGACGGAAGTATGGTTTGATGGGCAGGGCTGGGTGCGTATTGACCCGACCGCCTTTGTCTCGCCTGACCGTGTGGAGCAGGGCATGAATGCGGTAACTGAAATGGGCGGTGCGTCCATGTTTGGCGATGGTATGATAGGGCAATGGAGTTATCAGCAGTTTAAGATGCTACAAACATTGAGACGTTACTCTGACCAGATGGGCTATTATTGGCAAAAAAACGTGGTCGGCTATGACCAAGATGAGCAAAAAGACTCGCTCTTTAAATGGTTTAACATTAAAAGTTTTGCTCAGCAGTTTTGGATATTGGTTGGGGGCGTGGGAGTACTTGCTGTCTTATTTGTGGGTGTGATGATGTACCGACGCAGACGGCAGTATCATGGGCTAGATGTGCCACTTGTGAAGCTCTCGGCAGGGCTTGCCAAGCAGGATAAGGCATGGGGCAAGGGGGCGAGCGAGCCTTATTTGACTTGGCTTGACCGTCTAAAAACGCCAAATAATTCCGAAGACATTGATGAATTAAAGGGTTTGTATCGCAAACACCGCTATGGGCGAGATGGTCAAGTGGATAAAGCGGTGGTTGGTCAGATGATGAGTATCGTCAAGCGATTGGTGGGACGTGCTAGATGAGCGTGGTTGGGATTGGGGTTTTTTTTGTGGGTTTTGATTGTGTTACAATGGCTTATCTTTTAAAAGGAGTCATCCATGATAACCCTAGACTTACCCCCACAAGTAGAGACGCAACTTGTACAAATTGCCAAGCAACAAAATATGTCGGCAAGTGATTATCTTGTATCCATGGCAGAAAAATTGGTTGCCGAGCAACAAGGCAAAGACCTTGATGAGATGTATGAGTTTCTTGGATTAAGCCCATTTACCACAGGCACACATACAATTACTGATAAATACATTAATGAACTAAGGGAAGAACATGGTATCTAAAATCGCCTTACTTGATGTTAATGTATTGATTGCCTTGTTGGATAACAAACATAAGCATCACGCACTTGCGACAAGCTGGTTATTCGAATGGTTGATTGCAGGGAATCGCTGGGCGAGTTGTCCGATTACGCAAAATGGCTGTATGCGGATTTTATCATTGCCTAGCTATGAAAATGGCTTTAAAATCTTAGATATCAAAGAAAAGCTAACAACTTTTATTAACAAAAGTCATCATGTCTTTATCCCTGACAACATCAGCCTATTACAAGATGAGCTTATCAACTGGCAATACATTCAAGGGTCAAAACAATTAACGGACGCTTATCTACTAGCCCTTGCCAAATACAACCACGCTGTTTTTGTATTGCTTGACAATCGCATTGCCACGCATACCGCTGTTGGTATTGGCGAGCAGGATTTTATCAGTTTGCTCAATTAAAAAACCATCTATCAACAATCAAAAAATTTTATCAAACATTCTCCCCAAAATCCATCAACCACCCCCATTATGCGTTATAATAACCCAACCTTTTTTGGAGAAAACCCATGACCAGACATTTTGATTATATTACCATCGGTGGTGGTAGTGGCGGTATTGCCAGTGCCAACCGTGCCAGTATGTACGGCAAAAAAGTTGCCGTGATTGAAGCAAAGCACGTTGGTGGAACGTGCGTCAACGTAGGCTGTGTACCCAAAAAAGTGCTGTGGTATGGAGCGAACATGGCAACCGCCATTCACAACTATGCCCTTGATTATGGTTTTGAGCTTGATGTCAAAAACTTTGATTTTGCCAAACTTGTCGAAAATCGCACCGCCTACATCAATCGCATCCATCAATCTTACAAAAACACTTTTGAAAAAAACGGCGTAACACTCATCAACGGCTTTGCCAAATTTTTGGATAAAAATTCGGTAGAAGTTAGCTATGAAAATGGCGAGACCGAGACCATTACCGCTGACCATATTTTGATTGCCACAGGTGGTCGCCCACACCGTCCCAACATACAGGGGGCAGAATACGGCATTGATTCGGACGGCTTTTTTGATTTGACTGAATTGCCAAAATCGGTGGCGATTGTGGGCGGTGGCTACATTGGCGTTGAGATTGCAGGCGTGATGAATGCCTTGGGCGTGGATACGCATTTGTGTGTGCGTAGCGGTATTTTAAAGAGTTTTGATAAAGATATTGTAGAAGTTTTGCAAGATGTCATGGACAAAGACGGCGTTACATTCCATGCGGGCGTAAATCCTGTTAAAATTGAAAAAAATGACGGTTTGACCGTGTATTTTGACAATGGCGAAACCCTAAATGTGGACTGCCTGATTTGGGCGACAGGGCGTGTGCCAGCGACTGATGTCATTGACCTGCACAAAACAGGCGTGGCAACCAACGAAAAGGGGCAAATCATCGTGGACAAATTCCAAAACACCACGGTGGACGGCATTTATGCGGTGGGCGACATCATCGAAAATGGCATTGAGCTGACTCCTGTGGCGGTGGCGAGCGGTCGCAGACTGTCCGAACGCCTGTTTAACAACAAGCCCGATGAACACCTAGATTATAGCAATGTCGCTACGGTGGTGTTTAGCCACCCACCCATTGGCACGGTCGGCATGAGTGAAAAAGATGCCATTGATGAATTTGGGGCGGACAAGGTCAAGGTCTATAAATCCAACTTCACGCCCATGTACTCTGCCATTACCGCTCATCGTGAGCCGTGTCGCATGAAACTTGTGTGCGTGGGCGATGATGAAAAAGTGGTTGGTTTGCACGGCGTGGGCTTTGGTGTGGACGAGATGATTCAAGGCTTTGCTGTCGCCATAAAAATGGGGGCGACCAAACGTGATTTTGACAACACCGTTGCCATTCATCCGACAGGGTCTGAAGAGTTTGTTACAATGAGATAAGTATTTGTTTTATCATTAAAAAGACAGATTGCCTAGGCGGTTTGTCTTTTTGGCGTTAATGGGGTATGATAACGGTATCCAACAACAATAGGAAAACCTTATGATAATTGACATTGCCTTATTGCCTGCCCACATTGCCGAGCAGGTCATGAATACCAAAGAGCCGATTTATTTTGCCAAAGATGATCAAGTCATCGGCTCGGTGTCGTCTGTCCCAAGTTATGCCAAAGGCGATTTTAATTTTGATTTGGAGCGTATGACAAAAGCGGTGGAAGCCCCACGGTTTGATATGCCCAAATTTGAAAGCGATGAAGAATTTTTGGCGTGGGTGAATTCATGAAAGTTCGCTATGGCACACTCTTTAAAACGTACTTAAAAAACTTCCCTGTATCCGACCAATTAAAAATTCGCCACTTTATCAGTCATATCGAACAATTTGGCTACAGGGCTTAAAGGGCGAAACAAGTCATCAGATGACGTGCCAAAAGACGACCCGTTTTGGTTGTCCAAAGTCAAATACGCCCAAACCTACCGCCTATGGCATTATCATATTGGCATACCTAATTATACACTGTCCGAAAAAGGCGATTATACCTCAGAATATGTACTGCGCTACATCCTAAACGATGACGAAATAATCCTTGTGAATATGTCCGTCCATCCACCTTTTGACTTGCCAAGCGTGGATTACTTGGCGTATTAGTTTTGCCACTTTTATAAATAGTGCTAAATCAATCCCAAAGCCACAAGTCCCTTAAATATCCCATCGTCATCATGGCGTGGGCAGACATAGTCCGCCACAGCTTTTAGGTCGGGGTGGGCGTTACCCATCGCCACGCCAAAGCCGACCGATGAGAGCATTTCGATGTCATTTAGCCCATCACCAAAGGCGACAGCGTCCGCCATGGATAGACCCAGTGCGTCCAACACCGAACGAATGCCCCAAGCCTTTGAGCCGTGGGCGTCTAGGATGTCCACACCAAAGATGTGCCAGCGTACGGTTTTTAGGTCGTCTCTTAGGGTAGATGAGAGCTGAGTGGTGTGGTTATTTTCATAAAATGCCAGCATTTGATAGACGGGTGTGTTCATATCAAACGACTCTGCCACACGATAGGGGATGTGTAGTGATGTTAAGGCTTGTACCATGTATTCATCGGGGCTGACTGTAACAATCTCATCACGGGTCATGTAGCCGTGGGCGATACGCTCGCTTTGCAGGTAGGCGGTGGTGTGGGTCAGCTGAGCGTGCGTCAAGGGAAAATGGGTCAGGCATTTACCCTGATACTCGTTATACTGCCCGTTAATCGTCACAAAAATGTCAATGCCAATCTCGTCGATAAGCTCATTAATACAAGGTGGAAACACACACAGACCACGCCCTGTGGCGATGGCGACCATGATACCACGCTCTTTTAGGGCGTGCAGGGCGGTTTTGGTGCTGTCTAAAATGCGATTTTCGTGTTTGATGTAGAGCGTGTCATCGATGTCAAAAAAGACGATTTTGGGGGCGATGGGAGTGGTGGCAGGCGTGGTGTTCATGTGTGTTTTTCATTGAAAATTTACCTATTTTATGCAAAAATAACCAGATTTGCAAATCTTGCTGATTTGTGATGTTTTCAACCCAAAAGACACCAAAAGGCAACCCATGACCACACTCGATTTAGAACCGACCTTACACCAACGCCGTATCATCTATCAAGCTCGCCGTGGCTTAAAGGAGCTTGATTTTTATATTGACCCCTATGTCAAAAATCATTATCTGACTGCCAATGAACAAGAACAGCTTGCCTTTGAGCGACTACTAGAACACGAAGACCCTGATTTGTTGCTGTTTTTTTTGGGGCAGGCAAGTCCTGATGATGACAAGATAGGCTCACTCATTGATAAGATAAAAGCACTCAGACACACCCAGTCACGCTGATGTTTATTGATACTGCCATCACACCGACTGCTCATGACCTGCCCATCAAGGCTGGTGTGCTTATCATTACGTTATTGCTGATGGCGGTGATGGGTATGCCGTGGTGGCAGTATGCCATGGTGGGCGTGGTGTGGGTAGTGTGCCTGTGGATGGATAAAATGCGTGCCATCCCGATACATGAGCTGTCCGCCCATGCCCCTGATGATGTGTGGTATCTGGGCATGTATGATGGGGCGGATAGGCAGGTATGGCAGGCGTATCTGCCGGATGTGGCGGTGATGGGGCGAAGGGTAACGATGACATTTCGTGTTGTTGTGCCGTTTGAGATGACGCACCGAGTAACCATTCATCATCGCATGGTGTCAGAGCAGGATTTTCGCCGATTGGCATCACTAAAAATATAGGAAGAGCCGATGACCGCACCCATTTATACCGCCAAAGCTGTCAAAGACTGGGAGGGTCGTTGGTTTGCAGATGGTAACAGCTCGTTTGGTCTCATGAAACAGGCAAGCCTTGCGTTATGTTTACAAATCATTGATTTTATCCATAAAAATAACATTACCCAAGCTGACATCATCGCATGGTGTGGCGTGGGCAACAATGGTGGAGACGGCTATCTAACGGCAAAATATCTGGCAGAGAGACTGGATAATAAGCATTTTAATGTGCAAATCATCGCCCCAAACCCACCAAAAAGTGCGGATGCTGTCCGTGCTAGGTCGCCATGTACAGGCATGCCGATGTGTGATGATGTGGGCGGTGTCATTCGCAAATTTGAAAAAGTGATACATTTAGATGCGTTGTTTGGCAATGGGCTAGACAGAGAGCTTGACAAAGCACATCAAGACATCATTCACGCCTTTAACGCCCAAACAGGCACCAAAATCGCCCTTGACGTGCCAAGCGGTCTGCACCCTGATAGGGGTATCCCCATGCCTGTGTGTGCGGACGTAGACATGACCTTGTGTGTCATGGGGTTAAAAATGGGGCTGTTTGTCGGGGTGGCAAAGGATTTTGTGGGAAAAGTCATCAATCTGCCCTTGATACCGCCTGATGATGAGCTGTTGGCGGTGGCGTATTTGTCGGATAAACCCAAAATACCCACACGCCAAAGTACCGCCCACAAAGGCGACTTTGGCACGGTGGCGGTCGTGGGCGGTCATCGGCGTATGGGTGGGGCGATCATCATGGCAAGCCAAATGGCGATGAGCATGGGGGCAGGGCGAGTTACGGCGGTTTGCCACACCACGCACCATAATGCCATGCTGACACGCTCGCCCAATGTCATGGTGGCGGACATTGATGAGATGAGTGCAGGGGGCTTGGTGGGGTTTGACCGTGTGGCGTTTGGCATGGGGCTTGGGCGTGATGCGTGGGCAGAGATGATTTTTGATAAAGTCATGGATGGGGTGGTTCATCATGCCTTTGATAGGGTGGTGCTGGACGCTGATGCGTTGTACTTTTTGGCAAAAAATCCATGCAAACTGCCCGATCATGTCATCTGTACGCCCCATTCGGCAGAGTCAGCAAGGCTTTTGGGGGTGAGTGTGGCGGATATAGATAATGATAAATTGGGCGCACTTTATCGTCTGCATGAACAGTATGGCGGTCAATGGGTTATTAAAGGGGCGAATACATTATCTTTTGACGGCTACAGCGTGCATGTTTGCCCCTTTGGCAACCCTCAGATGGCGACAGCAGGTATGGGTGATGTGTTGGCAGGCATGCTTGTGGGGGCAGACATGGGTGTGCATGAGGTTGTGGCATGGCATGGTATCATGGGTGATCGGCTAGCCAGTCAGGCGATGTTTGGGATTCATGCACATGACATGGTGGATGTCGCCATGCGACTGCCATAAGACTAAATAAAATATAAAAAGTCAAGGTTTCACAGACTGAGCGATGAAAATTGTCGCAAAAAGTGTCTAAGATATTGTTTTTTGGTAGAATTTTAGTGATTAAAAAACAATCAGAAATTATCCCAAACTTTTCCCCAAAATCTGTGGATAATCTTGTGGATAACTTTGTAATTTTATGTGAAAATGTTGCAATGGTGCGCGATGGCAGTTGATTGATTAAAATTTATACATATTTATTTTAAAAAATTTTATTATTAAAATCAATTAGTTATAATATAAATATTTGGATAAATTTTGATTAATTTTGTATTATGACAGCAATGTTTCACAGAATGCTATCCGTGAAATATGTGGACAAAACTATGGATAAGTTTTTTGACAAAAGATCGTTGATATATTTTTTGATGTGAAAGCAGAGGTGTTTCGATGGATACATCACAAGGAAAGTGAAAGAATAATTGCAGATAGTACTTCGTTAGGCAATTTTAAAATTACTGTGGTTCTACAGTGAGTTGTTGATTGGTGTATGGTCAAGTAGGGCTCGTTTATCATCCAACTTAAACACCGCCTCAAGCGGTTTGTTGGTATTTTACTGATAAATGTTGTGGATAAGAAAGTTTGGCACTAGAATTGTCCGTAAGACATTTTTGTTTAGTAAGAAAGGATTTGCGCGCCACTGATAAATAACAGGTGGCTACATTACCCACGGCTCTATCCATCCCTTTAATTTAGGGGCTGACATAGATTAGCACTTATGCCATACTACAAATATGAAGATAACCCATTGTAAACTAAGCAAAAAGTACAGTTAAAACTACTTGAATTTTTTGTTGCAGAAGTTACTGCTAGAACATCAGCAGATTTGCTTGGCATTCAGTATAATACAGCCATATTATTTTACCACAAAATCAGACTTGTGATAGAATACCATCTTGATTTTGAAGCTGAGATTGAGTTTGATGGTGAAATAGAGCTTGATGAAAGTTATTTTGGTGGCACACGCAAAGGCAAACGAGGGCGTGGTGCGGGTGACAAGACAATCGTTTTTGGCATTCTAAAACGCAAAGATAGGGTTTATACCGTCATTGCCAAAGACACCAAACAAAACACGCTAATGCCTATCATCAAAAGCAAAATCAAGCCTGATAGCATTGTTTACACAGATACTTATCCAAGTTACAATGCTCTTGATGTGAGTGATTTTAAGCATTTTAGAATCAATCATTCCAAAGAATTTGCTAACAATCACAACCACAGGGGCGGCATTGAAAACTTCTGGTCTCAATCTAAACGCATTCTTAGAAAATACAATGGTATTGACAAAAAGCACTTCCATTTGTTTTTAAAAGAATGTGAGTTTGGATTTAACTATGGCACACCATCAGAAAAACTTAAAGTTTATCAAATCACCTTTTAAAAAGCAAAAAATCTGTCAAACCGAAGTTTGGCAGATTTTTTGGTTTAGTGTTTATTTCTTAGATTGTGATAACACAGAGCCAGCTAAGGATTTTGTATTATCACTAAATTTGGAGCTTTTTAGAACTTTTGATGCCTTTGTTTCTAAATTATCACTAGTAACTTTATTTGAATTTGATCGAGATAATGCAGAGCCAGCCAATGTTTTAGAAATTTGAGAAGAGTTAGGGTCTCTCAATGTCTGGCTAGCCAATGTTGCAATATTAGATGTGGTTTTCTTATTCATATTATTTATATATCCTATTCTATTTTAATAAGCACCTAATTTAGGTGCTTATTAAATACTTGGTTTTAGTTGTGCAGTGTTTTACATCATTCCGCCCATACCACCCATACCGCCCATGCCAGCACCCATATTAGGGGCTTCTGGGGCAGGTTTATCGGTAATCATTACCTCGGTGGTTAGCATTAGACCTGCCACGCTGGCGGCGTGTTCAAGAGCAGAGCGGGTTACTTTGGCAGGGTCAAGAATACCCATCTCAATCATATCACCATACTCGCCTGTCGCTGCGTTGTAGCCATAGTTGCCAGAGCCTGCTTTTACCGAATTGACAACCACAGACGCTTCATCGCCTGCGTTGGTTACGATTTGACGAAGTGGGGCTTCCATGGCACGACGTAGGATATTGATACCTGCGTTTTGGTCGTCATTGTCGCCTTTGAGCTCAGCCAATGCAGACAACGCACGTACTAGGGCAACACCGCCCCCTGGTACGATACCTTCTTCTACCGCCGCACGGGTGGCGTGCAGAGCATCATCAACACGGTCTTTTTTCTCTTTCATTTCGGTTTCGGTAGCAGCACCGACTTTGATGACCGCCACACCGCCAGAGAGTTTGGCAACACGTTCTTGCAGTTTTTCTTTGTCGTAATCAGACGTGGACTCTTCGATTTGACGTTTGATAGATTCAACACGGCTGTCAATTTGAGCCTTGTCGCCTGCTCCGTCCACAATCACGGTATTTTCTTTACCAACGGTGGTTTTCTTAGCTGTACCTAGGTGTTCCAAAGTTGCCGTTTCAAGAGACAGACCCACTTCTTCTGAAATCACCACACCGCCTGTCAAAATGGCAATGTCTTGGAGCATGGCTTTACGTCTGTCGCCAAAACCAGGGGCTTTAACGGCACACGTTTTTAGACCGCCACGCAAGTTGTTTACCACCAAAGTCGCCAACGCTTCATTTTCTACGTCTTCGGCGATGATAAGTAGCGGACGGCTCGTTTGCATGACTTGTTCTAGTAGTGGCACAATCTCACGGATATTGGCAATCTTTTTGTCCACAAGCAGGATAAAAGGATTGTCAAATTCACAAGTCAAGCTGTCTTGCTTATTGGCAAAGTATGGGCTGATATAGCCACGGTCAAACTGCATACCCTCAACCACTTCTAGGGTGTCTTCAAAGCCAGAGCCTTCTTCCACGGTAATCACGCCTTGCTTGCCGACAGTTTTCATGGCCTCACTGATTAGCTCGCCAATCTTAGTGTCAGAGTTGGCTGAAATTGAACCAACCTGAGCAATCGCTTTAAAGTCATCGGCAGGGGTAGATAGAGCGTGGATTTGCTCAACGGCAACACGGGTTGCCTTGTCAATGCCACGTTTTAAATCCATAGGATTCATGCCAGCGGCGACCGTTTTCATGCCCTCTACTAGAATGGCTTGGGCAAGTACGGTGGCAGTCGTTGTGCCGTCCCCTGCTACGTCATTGGTTTTTGAAGCCACTTCACGAACCAATTGAGCACCCATGTTTTCAAATTTGTCTTCAAGCTCAATCTCTTTTGCCACGCTCACACCATCTTTGGTAATGGTTGGAGCTCCAAAAGACTTGTCAATCACCACGTTGCGACCTTTAGGGCCTAGGGTAACTTTGACTGCGTCTGCTAGGATATTGACACCGTCAATCATTTTTTCACGGGCAGATACGCCAAATTTTACATCTTTTGCCATGTTTACTCTCTCTTAACATTGTTTAAATTAAAATTGTAACTAATTGATTTCTTTGGAATTGTGGGGGCGTGTTGCACACGCCCTTTTTCCATTCTTTGCGTTGGGCGTGCTCAGCACGCCCCTACGGTTTGGATTTAAAAATTATTCCAAAACACCAAGCACATCGCTTTCTTTCATAATCAGCAATTCTTCGCCGTCCACTTTGACGGTTTGACCTGCATACTGACCAAATAGCACTTTGTCGCCCACTTTGACATCTAGGGGACGTACGCCACTTGAAAATAGGCTAACGTTGTCCACAAGCTGACCGTTACCCACAGCAATCACTTCGCCTTGTTGGGGGTTTTCTTGGGCAGAACCTGGAAGTAAGATACCGCCTGCGGTTTTTTGCTCTTCTTCGGTACGACGAACGACAATGCGGTCATGTAAAGGACGGATTGGCATAAAATTTCTCCATTAACTTGTTAGGGATACTGGCAAAACCAGATTGTTTGTAAAAATGGTGTTTAGAGGCAAATTTTTCAAGATAATTTTTTAAAAATTTATCACTCACACAGCGTCACTTTTTTATCAAACTGTATTTTTGGGTCAAGCAAGTACTGCACCACATAGCCGTCTACGCACGCATTCATGCCCGATAAACTCACGGTATGCCCGTGATTTGGGGTGTAGATGAGCGTATCGTCAAAGCGTTTTGCCATATTAACCGCATTGGCAAGCGGTGTGGCAAGGTCGTATTTTTGGGCGACAAAGAGCAGGTTTGGCGTGTCGTTTGTGATAAGGTTTTCATTTAAATCATCGGTCGCTTGCCATTGCCAATAATAACAAGCGTCCAGATAATCATCATCATAACGAGCCTCACTATCGATGATTTTGGCTTGTTTGATGTAGTCGTCTCGGCTAATTTTGGGGGCGGAGTCGGCACAGTTCACAAGGGATAAAGCGTCTTTACTAAACCCTTTTTCGCCAAATTCGGACAGTAGTAGCTGAGTGTTAAACTCGCCCGTCTCGCCCCTGTCAAGCTCGCCAAGCATTGTCATCATGTCCGCCCAATAGGCACTGTCGTTGATGTTCTCATTAATAATGGCTAGGATACTTTGGCTGTCTATGGTGTCGCCATTTTTGTCGGTTAAGTTTTTGGCAGAGATGTCGGCTAATTTATTGATAAATGCGGTGTTTGGGTCTTGGGAGTTGTCAAAAATACAAGTGTCTTGGCAACTTTTGATAAAGGCATCAAAGGCGATTTGGGAGCCTTTGTACTGATTTTTTAAAATGGTATACCAACCGAACCCAAA
>NZ_MXAP01000047.1 GCF_002027555.1 Moraxella equi | reverse complement strand
TGGGTTCGGTTGGTATACAAGAAGAAACAGGGCTTATCATCAGTCCCAATGCCCTAAAAGCAAGTCATACCTTTGACGCTCCTGACCGTTCGGTTCGTGGACGGACGGTAACGACGGTGTTCTATTTTGAATTGACAGGCGATAAGCTCCCCGATGTGGCAGGGGGCGATGATGCCAGCCTTGCGTTTTGGTTGCCGCTTGGCAAGCTTGATGGGCGTATGATGTTTGAAGATCATTATAGCGTGATAACCAAGATGTTGGGGTTGTAGGGGTGCTTTGATGAGATGGTTGCTTTGTTTGATGATGTTTATGAGTGCTTGTGCTTATGCAAACAGCCACCCAAATGCTGATGAGCTGATTGGTTGTGTAGAACATGACGAAGACAAGCCTTATCAGAGCATGATGTGTCTTTTGCCCAATCAGCGTGTGATGATAAGCGCGGTGGGCATGGTGGCGTTTGGCGGTTATCAGCTTGCGGATGATGTGATGTCTATTGAGATGGACAAGCCTTCTGTGTTTGCCGTGATGAGTAGGCATAACCGTTATCAAGATGGCACACGTCTTCATATCAAGGGGCGAAGTGATGAAGATGGTTTTTTATTACAAATTAATGATGATGAGCCAAATTACGTCTCTGGCGGTAGCGCTTATCTGTGTTATGGTAATGATGTCAATACCTTGAAGTTTTATGCTAACATGAATGAAGTGGGTAAAGATGGCAGGAAGCACCAAGAGAGCTATGCATGGCAAAATGATATTCCGAGCGGTCATAATGACATCATTGTCATGTATGGTGCCAAACGAGAGCGATTTAGCCAAAGTTTTAGTTATAAACTGATGACTGATAATGGGCGGATTTATTTTATACAAGATGGGGCGGATGAGACAGTAGGGCGAGCGTATCTGAGCCGTGATGAGAGCGAGCTTGATTTTATTGATGAATATTTTGATGATAACGGCAATCCTATTGTGGAAAAATTAAACGACCCTAATTTTATCCTGCTAAATGGGTTTAATCAAATAGACATCCTGATGAGTGATGATCAGTCGTATGGGTGGGATTTGGATGCGTTTGATTATCATGAAAACGGTGATTATTATACGGTTAAACCTGAGCATTTGTCTGAATTTCACGCCAAAGATGATAAAGTCTATCGGTATCATTGGGTATCAAACCAGCCCAACAAGATGGCAAAGACAGACATGGCTAAGTATCAAGACATCCGTCAAGGTCGGTGGCAGTGCCAAGTAACCGCAAATGATTGGTGATGGGGTGTGGGCATGGTGGTGTGGTCTGTGTCATCATGCCCATGGTGTCAAGCAACTAATGATATAACCAAAAATGAAAAGCAAAAACCCTTTTCTAAAATAGAAAAGGGTTTTTAAATATGGCTCCCCAACCTGGGCTCGAACCAGGGACACACGGATTAACAGTCCGATGCTCTACCGACTGAGCTATTGGGGAATGGTGGGTCGTGCAGGATTCGAACCTGCGACCAATTGATTAAAAGTCAACTGCTCTACCAACTGAGCTAACGACCCGCTAAGCACAAGGCTTATTCGGTCATCTAGGATAATGGTGGGTCGTGCAGGATTCGAACCTGCGACCAATTGATTAAAAGTCAACTGCTCTACCAACTGAGCTAACGACCCTTATCACTAAACGTGGTGCGTATTATACATGGAAATTTTGATACGTCAAGCGTTTTTTTATGAAATTTTTAAAAATTTAACAAAATAAAAGGCTTTTGGGGCTTTGGCATTGCTTTTTTGGGGGCAGTTGCTTAAAATTAGCCAATCATTGATGAAATTGATTTATTTAAAAGGCAATCTTATGCAATCTGTCCAAGTCAAACTCCTAAACCCAAAAATCGGCTCTGACCCTGCCTTTCCCCTACCCACCCGAGCCACAGACGGCTCGGCAGGCATAGACCTAAGGGCATGCATTGATGAACCTGTGGTTATCAAAGCTGGCGAGACCAGACTCATCGGCACAGGGCTTGCAATATATATCAAAGACCCCAATTTTACAGGGATTATTTTGCCACGCTCAGGGCTAGGACATAAGCATGGCATTGTACTTGGCAATTTAGTAGGCTTGATTGACGCTGACTATCAAGGCGAGCTTATGGTGTCAGTGTGGAACAGAAGCGAGACCGACTTTACCCTAAATCCTGCCGAACGCATGGCTCAGTATATGGTCGTGCCTGTGGTGCGTCCAAGCTTTGAGATTGTCGATGAGTTTAGCGATGACAGTGAGCGTGGTGCGGGTGGGTTTGGTAGCTCTGGGGTGAAATAAGCAATGACGCAGCTGACATTTAAGAAGCCAAGCATCGCCGATCAAGCAAGCATCTTAAGCTTTCGCCAAGCATTCAATGCCAAATGCCCTGCCATGCACGGCTCAAATGAGCTAAACGCCTTTACTGACGGCGGCTTTGTCGGTTGGCTAAATTATATCAACGCCCCATCTGGCACCAATTGGTTTGACTATGAAAAAGTGGCGGACAGCAATCGCATTACAAGACGATGCCGTAGTGGGCATCATGCATTTGCGCCACCATCTAAACAACATTCTGGTGCAGCGTGGCGGACACATCGGATATAGCGTACACCCAGATTTTCAAGGACAAGGTATCGCCACAAAGATGCTGGCGTTTGCCATTGATGTCTTACGCCAGCTTGATGTCGCTGACATCTTGGTTACCTGTGAAACTGGTAACATCGCCTCAAAAAAGGTGATTTTAAAACAAGGTGGCGTCTTAGAGAATGTCTTAACCATACACACCCCCAACAGAACTTACGACATAGAGCGTTACTGGATCCGACCTTAAACAAGGAAAAAATATGCAACACAAATCCCTAACATTAGACGAAGCCAAACATACAAGCGAGGTCATCACCACCGCTTTGCCTTATATCCAGCGTTATAAGGACAAGCTTATCGTGATTAAGTATGGTGGTAATGCGATGACTGACCCTGTGCTAGAAAGCTCCTTTGCCCGTGATATTGTCCTACTCAAAACGGTGGGCATTCACCCTGTGGTGGTGCATGGCGGAGGTCCGCAGGTGGACAATCTCATGAACGAGCTTGGGCGTGAATCCGACCGCATTGACGGTATGCGAGTAACCGACAAAGACACGATGAACGTGGTGGAAATGGTACTGGGCGGTAGCGTGAACAAGTCTATCGTCAACCTCATCAACAAACATGGTGGCAAAGCCATCGGTCTGACAGGCAAAGACGCCAACCTTATCCGTGCAACCAAACTTGCCATGACCGACAAAGACGGAAACCTCATTGATTTGGGTTTCGTGGGCGAAGTTGCCGATGTCAATACAGATGTCATCAATATGCTTATCCACAGCGATTTTATCCCTGTCATCGCTCCACTTGGTGTGGACGAAAATGGCGAGACTTACAACATCAATGCCGACCTAGTGGCGAGCCGTGTGGCCCAGTTTTTAAATGCCGAACGCCTACTTCTGCTCACCAACATTAAAGGCGTGCTAGACAAAGATGGCGGTGTCCTTACCTCGCTGACCCCCACCGATGTGGATAATCTCATCGCTGACGGCACAATCAGCGGGGGCATGATACCCAAAATCGCAGGGGCGCTGGATGCGGTCAAGGCAGGGCTTAGAAGTGCGACCATTGTGGACGGGCGAGTGCCACACGCTTGTTTGCTTGAAATCTTTACCGATGAGGGTGTGGGGACGCAGATTTTAAGGGATAATTAGTGGTATAAAAGACGGTCATCAAGCTGTTTTTTATGCGTAAAACTTGCTTTAAAAAGAATAATCATTTATATTAGCCCAAACCCGTTTGGAAATCCCCATGCAAAAATCCCTTGCCCTTATCGTCTTTATCGCTTTATTATCCGCCTGCTCTAAGCCCCATGACGGCGAGATGTCTCATCAGTCAGTAAGCTCTGATGTGGTAAGTGTGGATATGGCAAGCGTTGCTGGTACGGACGACCCAAACGGTCTAAATCCTGACAACTCAAACCCTGCCAATCCTGCTCTTGACAGTCAAGCCACCACCCAAGGCGAGCAGGCTCATTTGGCAAACAAAGCCTTTATCATCAAGGCGGACGTAAACTTTGCCGTCAAAGACGTGGTTGCCACCAAAGACCAGTTAGAAAGCCTAACTCTGCAAACGGGCGGATATATCCAAACGTCCAAGATTTATAACAACACCACCGACACACACCGCTATCCGATTGGGGGCGAGCGGCTCAAAGTGCTAACCCATTTTGTGCGTCATGGCATGATGACGGTGCGTATCCCTAAGGCGAATGTGGGCGAGTTCTTAAAGGGGGTGCAAGGGCAAGTGGTATTTTTGGACGGTCAAGAATTTAACGCCACTGATGTCGCCCTAGATTTACAACGTAACGCCCTACACGCTCAAATAGAAGCCGAACGCCAAACCAAACTGGGTGAGCTTGATGCCACCAAAACGGACGATTTGGCGGACAAATCGGCTCATGTGGGCGAGATGACAGGCTCAAAATACCGCCAAACCCTTGCCGAGCTTGACCGCAAGGCTCTTGCCGAGCAAGTGGCATTTAGCACGATAACGCTTGCCTTTTATCAAAATCCGCAAATTTTTGAATCGGTCATGCCCGACACACAGGCGTATATCGCCAAAGACGAGCGGGCGAATTTTGGTCATCGCTTTGTCCAAAGTATCGGTACAGGTTGGCTGTATTTCTTAGAATTTATCTTGTGGCTGGCAAGTTTGTGGGCGTTTGCTTTGGGACTTGTTGTTGCTGCTCTATTTTATAAAAAGGTGTTTAAGCCGTTTTACAATAGACCATTTAGAAAAAAGCAAATAGTGAGACAGTCAAGCCAAAGGAAATGGAGAGCAAGGAGAGTGATGATAAATGATAAGATTGGGTTAAATTGATTTTAAATTTTTCTAATTTTATTAAAAATGCTTTTTATAAAATTAGAATAGTTTTAAAATTTAAATACATAAAGGCAGTTTATTCGTCTGATTATCAAGATTGGCTTGGGGAAGCTACCATTTATTGGCTGTAAGGGATTTATGAGTTATGAAAATTGTGTATCACATTACCGCTCAATTAATACATGACGATGATAATCATAAAGAATCCAAATCACAAATCTTGGTTAATGACCAGCCCATTGATATATTTATTGATGAATGCCACCTAAGAGATGTTGTACAAGTAGATGTGGATAAGTTTATTTTGTTTGCAACCTATGATTGTCCCTTTGAAGAAATACTGAGTATTTATTTGATTGATGTTAAAAATTCATTGATTATGGATGGTTTGTGGTTGGGATTGGCGTATCATACAGATTTTTTCACTGGCATAACCATTATTAATAATAAAATCAAATTTAATTTTATCAGTAATAATGTATGGGAATTAACGTATGTCAAACAAGGATTTTTTGACGGTATTCATGCGTTAAAAGAAATGATTAATCCTATTGTGCATAGACGACCATCCATAAAGTGTTATCTAAAAATACATAACGTCCAACCTTAATTTAAAGTGGTAATTTATGATTGTCGGGTAATTATTTTTTGGGTTGTAAAGGTAATTTATTCGCCCAAAAATCAACCCTTTATTAAAGGGCAAATGTGATTTGCCCCTACAATCTACCCAAAGGTATGATGAATTAACAAACCAAATTTAAACCACTACACCCCAAACACCCCACCCCACTCGCTCTCATCAAAACCAATCAGTGCCACGCCATCACCCGTTATCATCGGGCGTTTTAAGACGCTAAGATTGTCCTTGACTATCTCATACATGGCGGAAACATCGCCACCCGCTAGCACGGTTTTGGCGGTGTCATCTAGTTTTCGGTAAGTTGTGCCTTGCTTGTTGATGACTTTTTCGCCAAAGGTTGCCACAAATTTTTCAAAATCATCTTGGCTTAATACCGACTTTTTATAATCAAAAAACTCATGAGTTATGCCATTTTGATTTAAAAAATCAAATGCTTTTTTCATGGTGTTGCAGTTTTTTATGCCATAAATGGTCGTCATGGGGGTGTCTCGCTTTACAAAATATTGGCAAATTATAACAAAAATCGGCTATAATAGCGTGTTAAATTTTTTATTTTTGAGTTAGCCCATCATGAGCCTAAACGATTACGATTTTAAAGCCATTGAACAAGCCCAGCAAGCCAAATGGCAAGCTGATAACCGCTACCACACCGACAATAACGACAATGGCAAACCCACCCGCTATATGCTCTCCATGTTCCCCTATCCAAGCGGTAAGCTCCATATGGGACACGTTCGCAACTACGCCATTACGGACGTGTTGTCTCGCTACTACCGCCAAAAGGGTTATGATGTCATGCAGCCGATGGGCTGGGACGCTTTTGGCTTGCCTGCCGAAAACGCCGCCATTGACAACGAAGTCGCCCCCCATGCGTGGACGATGTCCAATATCGAGCATATGCGTGGGCAACTAAAATCGCTAGGTCTTTCCATTGACTGGTCTCGTGAGTTCGCCACTTGCAATCCTGAGTACTATAAATGGGAGCAATGGCTATTTTTACAGCTTTACAAAAAAGGCTTGGTATATAAAAAGTTATCCACCGTAAACTGGGACCCTGTGGACAACACCGTCCTTGCCAACGAACAAGTCATAGACGGTCGTGGCTGGCGGTCGGGGGCGGTCGTTGAAAAACGTGATATTCCGATGTATTCTTTTAAAATCACGGACTATGCGGACGAACTGCTTGACGATTTAAAACTGTTAGAAAACAAATGGCCAAAACAAGTCCTAACCATGCAACACAACTGGATTGGCAAAAGTCATGGCATGGAGCTTGATTTTACCTATGAGCTAGACGGTCAAGCAGACAAACTCACCGTCTTTACCACCCGTCCTGATACAATCATGGGTGTAAGCTATCTTGCGGTATCGGCAGAGCATCCGCTTGCCCAATATGCGTCTCGCCAAAACGAAAAAATCGCCGAATTTTGCAGGTTGTGCAAACAAGGCTCGGTTGCCGAAAGCGAGCTTGCCAAAGCCGAAAAAGTGGGCATGGATACAGGGCTATTTGCCAAACACCCTGTAACGGGCGATGATGTGGCGATTTGGGTTGCCAACTATGTGCTGATGAGCTACGGCTCGGGGGCGGTCATGGGCGTGCCTGCTCATGATGAGCGTGATTTTGAATTTGCCAAAAAGTATAATTTAGAAATCAAGCAAGTCATTGATTTTAAAGGCAAAGAATACAGTACAGACGCATGGCAAGACTGGTATAGCGACAAAAATGGCATATGCGTAAACTCTGGCGTACTTGACGGCATGGATAAAGACACCGCGAGTGCCAAAATCCTAGAAGTCGTGGGCGATAAGGCAAACGCCACCATTCAATACCGCCTGCGTGATTGGGGCGTGTCCCGCCAACGCTACTGGGGCTGTCCGATTCCGATGATTAACTGTCAGTACTGCGGAACGGTGCCTGTGCCTGAGAGTGATTTGCCTGTGGTGCTACCTACCGATGTCGTGCCTGACGGTCGTGGCAATCCTTTAAAATCACTGCCCGAATTTGTGAACTGCACCTGCCCAAAATGCGGACAACCTGCCGAGCGTGAGACCGATACCTTTGACACCTTTGTGGAGAGTAGTTGGTACGCCCAACGCTTTACCACGCCCCACGATGACACCCAAATGGTCGGCAGACAAGGGGCGGACAAATGGCTGTCGGTCAATCAATATGTGGGCGGTATTGAACACGCCATTTTGCACCTATTGTACGCTCGCTTTTTCCATAAAGTCATGCGTGATGAAGGCCTGGTTGGCGGTAGTGAGCCGTTTGAGTGCTTGCTGGCTCAGGGCATGGTGCTGGCAGGGACGTTTTATCGTGAAAAAGCGGACGGCTCAAAAACCTACTATTTCCCTTATGAAGTGGAAGTGCGTGGCAACGAAGCGGTGCTGATAGCGGACGGCGAGCCTGTTACCATTGGCAAAATTGAAAAAATGTCAAAGTCCAAAAACAACGGTGTAGACCCACAGACCATCATGGGCGAATACGGAGCGGACACAGTACGACTGTACACCATGTTTACCGCCCCTGCTGACCAAACGCTAGAATGGTCAGACTCTGCCCTAAAAGGTCCTTATAATTTTGTCAAAAAAGTATGGCGACTTGCCGATGAGCATTTGACTGCGATTGGTAACGTGGATAAATCCGCCCTAGATGTGGCAAACCACAGCCTATCCAAATCCGCCAAAGCCCTACGCCGTAAGACCCATGAAACCATTGCCAGAATTGACACCGCCTTGGGCGAGCATTTGGCTCTGAACACGCCTGTATCGTCCCTTATGGAGCTTGCCAATGACATTGGAGCGTTTGATGTAGCAGACGGTGGCGATTTGGCGGTACGTCATGAAGCGATTATTACGCTTTTGACAATCCTATCACTATACGCTCCGCACGTTGGCGAGCATTTGCTAGAAGTGTTTGGGTTTGACAGTCGCACGCTTACCTTCCCAACGCTTGATAAATCGGCTCTCGTGAGCGACAGCATTGTCATGGCGGTGCAAGTAAATGGCAAAGTGCGTGGCGAGATTGACGTACCGACAGGCACGGACAACGACGCCATTAAACAACTGGCTCTATCGCATGAGAGCGTTGCCAAATTTATCACAGGCGAACCCAAAAAAGTGATTGTGGTGCCAAATAAGCTTGTGAGTGTGGTTGTTTGATTGTGTTTAAATGGACGTGTGGGGTAAATAATTTGCCCCACACGTCCAATCCATTTTATTAAAATTATCCATTACATGATTTATTATGCCAAAAACCAAACTGTTTAGCCTATTATCTAACATTGCCATTTTAGCCAATCTGGTCGTGGGATTTTTGCAAATTCATTGGGCGGTCATTGCCGTCTTTATCGTCATTCATGCCGTGCTTCGACTGGGCTATTTAAAGGCAGAAAGCGAAAGCACTGTGCGTGATGAAAACACCACCCAAACCAGCATTGCCCCGCCTGTCGTGCGTAATATCGCAAGCGTAATTACGGCGGTGATTTTGGCAGTGGCGATTTATTGGGTGGGTTTTGGTGTGGCGTATTTTGTGAAGTGATTTGATATGATATAAAAAGGACAACCATGCCAAAATTTTTAACCGCTCCATTGTTAGCATTAGCCGTCTTATCTGCCCTAACTTTATCGGGGTGCGGATTTGCCTTGCGTGGGACAGGCGAGAGCTTGCAGATAGCCCCTGCTTATCAGACCGTGCAGTTAAGCCTAGATGACAGCCAGGAAAACTTGCACCTAAAACGAGCCATGACCAAGCATTTGGAGCTTATGCACCTAAAAACAGGGCTTAGCACCAACCAAATCCGTGTAGATAACTTGCGGTTTCGCCGTTATGAGTTGGTCGGCACTTTGACCGAGATTCGTCTGGCGCTAAGTGCGGACGTCAAAATCACCGTTGGCACAAAAACCACCACCGCCCCCATGCAAGTGGAGCAAAGCTATCAATATAACGAAGCGAGTGTGGTAACGCTTGACCAGCAGGGCGAAGAGAGTAGGGGCTGGCTCTATGACCAACTAGGCGAACGCATTGCCGAGCGTTACCGAGCCATGGCACGCTAAGCGAGCAGACCGTGCAACAGCGATTTTTACCGCTTTTTCATCATCTCAAAAACGACAACACCACGCCCACACAGGGGCTGTGGGTCATGCACAGTGATGAGCCACTTCTGCACCAATGGCTCATTGACGCCTGTCGCCCCCAATGGTCGGCAAATAACCAACTCATCAAACGCATAGAGCTTTCGTCCGCCAAATCATGGCTGGACGTGGTCGCTGAGCTAAATGACTTATCGCTGTTTGGTGACAGTACCGCCTTGATAGTTACAGGCAATCACAAGCCCGACACTAAGGCAATCGCTCGCCTTACTGCCTTTGCTGATGACGTGGCAGGCGGGCATAGCCATAATCATCTCATCTGGTGCCTGCCCAAGCAAGACAAAAAATCACTTGCCACCAAAGCCCTAAAATTCTTTGATAATCAAGGGCTTATCATTGACGGCAATGTCTATAATGAGTCAGTGCGTACCGACATTTTGACCGCCAAAGCTCAAGAGCTGGGGCTAATCCTAAGCCCTGATGCGTGGCAAATGCTCCTATCGCACACCGAACATCATCTGTTGTCGGCATATCAGACCCTGTGGCGGACGTCCTTTTTATACACGCATGGACAGATGATTGGCGTGGACGAGCTAGAACGGTCGCTTGTGGACGGGGCGGATTTTACCGTGTTTCATCTGTCGGATGTCATACTTGCAGGAGATGCTCAAAAAAGCCTTGCTATTTTACATCACCTAAAACGCACCGACACCGCCCCAAGCATTGTACTGTGGGCGATTGCCAAAGATGTACGGCTGATTCTGCAAATTCAGGCAGGTAAAGCCCCAAGCGAGCTGGGTATTTGGCAAAGCAAGGCATACATCTACGAGCAGACGGCACGGCGACTGCACGGGCAGGGCGGACGGTGGCTGTCCGATGTCTATGCCATTGATAAGGCAATCAAGGGCGTGAGCGGTAAAGACGTGTGGCAACTGCTGACCGATTTGGTGCTGTCGGTGTGTGGGGTGGGGGCAAGGCAAGGGTAAATGGCGGACATCATTAATTACAAAACGTTACCATTTCACCATAAAAATTTATAAAAAATACTTAGGGTTTAATTGTTGTTTAAAACAAAAATTTTATAATGACTGCTGGGTTTTTAAAAATTGCGTTGGTTATACTTAGATTTTTTAAGACAAATGTAAATTTGACAAAATTAGAAGTAAATGAATTGTTTAAAAATCAATCATAACATAGGGCAAATTGTTATTTATTCTGCAACCCTATCATTAACCATGTCAAATTTAAAAACTTTATTTTTTTATCAATATTAATTAACCATTTACCCATTAAACTTCCTGCAAAACCTAAAAACAAGGAAAACCGTTCGTGGTGAGCCTGTCGAACCATAACGGTTTTCCGCCACCCTTCGACAAGCTCAGGGCGAACGAAAAACCTAGTTTTGCAGGAAGTTTAACATTAATTAACCATTTACCTATTTTTAAAAATACCAATTTTTTTAAAATCAATCTCTATTCTGCTATTTTTTTGGAAAAACCATGTCCATCGCCAAAAAATCCAAATTCCCCCTAAAATGGCTTATCATTGCCATTATTGCCATTGCACTGATTGTCCTTGCCTATTATTTTTTTAAGCCCAAAGAAGCCCCACCATCCTACCTAACCGCCGATGCGGTCATGGGCGACATTGAAAACACGGTCATGGCATCAGGCAAAGTCAAGCCCATTTACAGCGTGGACGTGGGGGCTCAGGTGTCAGGGCGGATTGTCAAGCTGTATGTGGACGTGGGCGATGAAGTCAAAAAAGGCGATTTGATTGCCCAAATCAACCAAGTGGAACAAAAAAACACCGTCTCCAATGCGGGTGCTAATCTACAACAAGCCCAGGCGAGCCTTGCCCAAGCCCAAGCCAATCTGGCGTCCAGTCAAGGCAATGTGGCAAGCTCAGAAGCCACCCTACAAGCTCGCCTTGCCGAACTCAAAAAAGCCGAACAGTCCTTTGCTCGTTTGGAGAGCCTTTTACAAATTGATGCAATCAGTCGCCAAGATTATGATGACGCCCAAAGTGCGGTGGAAGTCGCTCGTGCCAACGTGGACGTGGCAAGGGCAGGTGTGCAAAACGCCAAAAATGACGTTGCCACCGCACAGGCGAACATCCAAAGCCAGCGAGCCAGCATTAACAAAGCCCAAAACGACCTATCCACTGCCACCGAAGATTTAAGCTATACCACCATTGTCGCCCCGATGGACGGTACGGTCGTCTCCGTTACCCAAAAAGAAGGCACAACGGTCAATGCCATGCAGTCTGCCCCGACCATTGTCACGCTTGCCGACCTTAGCCGTGTCCGCATTAACGCCCAAATCTCAGAAGCAGACGTGGTAAACGTAAGTGCAGGTATGCCTGCTCGCTTTAACATCATTGGCAATACCCAGCAGCAGTTTGACACCACGCTGGCAGGCGTAGAACCCGCCCCTGAGAACATCAGCACGACCAGTAGCACGGACTCGGCGGTGTATTATATTGGCTACTTGGACGTGGATAATGCCGAACGCAAATTTCGCATTGACATGACCGCACAGGTCAATATCATCACAAGTTCAGTCAAAAACGTACTTACCATACCGTCATCTGCCCTAAAAGAGGGCAGGGGCAAATACAGCGTGCAAGTGGTTGGGGCGGACGGCATTGCCAAGCCTGTAGACGTACAAGTAGGGCTAAATAACCGTGTCAATGCCGAAATCAAATCAGGGCTAAACGCTGGCGATAAAGTCGTGATTGGCGAAGCAAGTCAAACAGGTCAAGGCGGACAACGTCAAAACCGCCCACCGATGATGAGATGATTGGGAGAAAATCATGAAAATCCCACTCATACAAGTCAAAAATCTCGTGCGTGAGTTCCCTGCTGGCGACACCAATATTCGCATTTTGCACGGGCTTGATTTAACGCTTTATCAAGGCGAAATGGTTGCTATCATCGGGCAATCAGGCTCTGGCAAATCCACGCTCATGAACATTTTGGGTTGTCTTGACAAAGCTACAAGCGGAAGCTATACTATTTTTGGTAAATCTGTGGACGATATGGACTCAGAGGAGCTTGCCGAGCTTCGGCGTGAGCATTTTGGCTTTATTTTTCAGCGTTACCACTTGCTTGGCGACATCAACGCCCTTGATAATGTTACCGTCCCTGCTGTCTATGCGGGCATGGATACCACCAAAAGGCGTGAACGAGCCACCAAACTTCTTACCCAATTGGGCTTGGGCGAGAAAACCACCAACCGCCCCAATCAGCTCTCAGGCGGACAACAGCAGCGTGTCTCTATCGCAAGGGTATTGATGAATGGGGGCGATATTATCCTAGCGGACGAGCCGACAGGGGCGTTGGATAGTGGCTCTGGTAAGGAAGTGATGAACATCTTGCACCGCCTAAAAGATGACGGACACACCATCATCATGGTAACGCACGACCCAAGTTTGGCAAGCCAAGCCGAGCGAGTGATTGAGCTAAAAGACGGGCATATCATTGCTGATTATTATACCGATAATGCCAGAAATCAAGAACAGCAAGATAGTAATCACAATACTCAAAATACCGCCACAAGCAAAAACACCTTTGGCTCAAAAAATGCCCTATTTGGTGTGATAGACCGCCTAAAAGAAGCCTTTAAAATGTCTATCTATGCCATGAAAGCCCACAAAATGAGGACACTTTTGACCATGCTTGGCATCATCATTGGCATTGCCTCTGTGGTGTCCATCGTGGGGCTTGGGCAAGGCTCACAAGCCAAAATCCTAGCCGACATCAACGCCCTAGGCACCAACACCATTACCGTGATGAACGGCTATCCCTTTGGCGACCCCAGACGGCGGTTTGGGCGGGACAATCTGACTGTGGCGGACGCCCAAGCCGTAGCCGACCAGCCTTATGCCGTGTCGGTCAGCCCCATGGTAAACAAATCGGTCAATATCCGCTACCAAAACCAAGACACGACAGGTACAGTAACGGGCGTGGGTAAGGACTATTTGTCCGTTACGGGCGAAAAATTGGCCATGGGGCAGATGTTTGATGAAACCAGTGTCGCCACGTCCGCCCAAGATGTCATCATCGACCAAAACGCTTACAAGACCTATTTTAACAGCGAAGGCAATCCCATTGGGCAAACCCTGCTCATCGGTAACGTCCCTGCCCGTATCGTGGGCGTGTTGTCCGAAAAAAACATCGTCCTTTGCCCGCACCAGTAACTCGCCCACCGTCTATCTGCCTTATACCACCGTCATGTATCGTATGCTTGGCAAAAACACCCTTGACCGCTTTGTTGTGCTGATTGATGATGACACGCCGTCCGCCATTGCCGAGACTGCCATTTCAGAGCTTATCAAATCACGGCACGGCACGGACGATTTTAACATCATGAACACCGACAGCATCAAAGAAACGGTGCAATCCACCACCACCGCCATGACCATGCTCATCTCGTCCTGCAATTATCTCGCTTATCGTGGGTGGTATTGGCGTCATGAACATCATGCTCGTGTCCGTGACCGAACGCACGAGCGAGATTGGTGTACGCATGGCGGTGGGGGCAAGACAGTCGGATATTTTAGGGCAGTTTTTGATAGAAGCGGTATTGGTGTGTATCTTGGGCGGTGTCTTAGGGATTTTGCTTGCCTTTGGTGTGGGCAGTCTTGTCAATAAATTTGGGGGCGACAGCGTGGGTGTGATTTATTCGCCCTTATCTATCGTGGTTGCCTTTGTCTGCTCAACGCTCATCGGCATTGTGTTTGGCTTTTTGCCCGCCCGTAATGCGTCAAGGCTTAACCCTGTGGATGCGTTGGCTCATAATTGACAGGGCGTGTAAAAAGAGAAAAGCGCGGATTATCGCTCTTTTCTTTGGTATTTGTTTCGGTTGTTTCTAAGTGTTTTAAAATGCAAAAAGCCACACCCAACGGTATGGCTTTATATTGACAGTGGTAGGTTAGCGAGTGGTGGCGTAGCCTGCACCTGCACCAACCGCAGCACCGATGGCGGCGGCTTTACCGATGTCTTTACGGTTGCCATCATCAGTTTGGCTTAATGCACCGATGGCGGCACCTAGGGCAGCACCGCCCAATACAGTGTTACGAGTTTGGGCGTCAGTGGTTTGGTAAGGATTGCTGGCACAAGCGGTCAGTAGTAGGCTAGCACCGCATACGGCAGTGAGTAGTTTGGCTTTCATAAGAGCTCCTTAGAGTAGGGTTGATAATCGGTGTGATGATTGTACGGGTTTAATTTTGCATAAAAATAATACTTGCATGTATTTCATCGGTGCTTTGTTTATCCATTGGTAAATGATATTGCCGTAATCTAACAGTAAAATTGATGGGATTGACGGTGTTGCTCATACGCTATTTTTTAAAAAAAACTTGTCAAGTTGTGATAAAATAACCTTTCGTTATCCACCAGTAATGACCTTATCATGACTACCCCAAAATCCGCTCTTTTTGTTTGTCTTGGCAATATTTGCCGTAGCCCATCTGCCGAAGCCGTCATGACAGAACTTGCCAAAAATCAAGGGCTTACTATCCGCTTTGACTCGGCAGGTACGGCAAATTACCATACAGGCGAACGCCCCGACCCACGTGCGATAGACGTTGGCGGTACGCTTGATTTTGACTTGACTTCTCTTAGGGCAAGACAGCTATCCGAGCAGGATTTTTATGAGTTTGACATAATTTTTGCGATGGATAACAACAACTTAGCCAACATCAAAAAGGTGATGCCGTCCGATGCTACCGCCCAAGTTATGCTGTTTGATGACTTTACCAAACAAGAAGTTGCCGACCCGTATTATGGCGATGTGAGCGACTTTCAGGCGATGTTTGAGCATATTGAGCGTGTCAGCCGTGAATGGCTAGACCTTTGGCAAAGTACAAATCAGCACGGAAATCATCATGGCTAATATTCTAAATAACCACGACTTATCGCACAACAACACCATGGCACTGTCCTGCATCGCTCGCCATGCGATGATGTTGGACGACATTGACACGCTTGGCGATGACATCACGACCGCCATAGCCTTTGCCAAACGCCACGATTTACCACTATTTGTCCTATCCTATGGCAGTAACGTGATTTTGCCAAGTGTGCTAAACGCCCTTGTCTTATTACCAAAAATACAAGGCATTGAGATTTTGCAAGAAGATAATGAACGTGTAACATTGCAAGTCGCTTGCGGAGAAAATTGGCACGATTTTATCAAAACCTGCCTAGATAAAGGCTATTTTGGGCTTGAAAATCTCGCCCTAATCCCCGGGCTTGTGGGAGCGTGTCCTGTACAAAATATCGGAGCCTATGGCGTGCAAGTCTCTGATTTTATTACCAAAGTCATCGCTTACGATTTGACGGATGGTCAAAAATGCGAGTTTGACAACACCGCTTGCAAGTTTGAGTATCGCCACAGTTTTTTTAAGGACAATGCAGGGCGGTATTTGATTAGCCATGTGGTATTTACGCTTCACAAACAGCCAAAAACCCTAACCAATTATGGTGATTTGGCAAGTTTGGCACAAGAGTTTGCCAATAAAAACGGACGAGATACCCCCCACCCCATTGATGTATTTCATGCAGTCATTACCATTCGTAATAGCAAACTGCCAAACCCTGCCGTTTTGGCAAATTGTGGCTCGTTTTTTCAAAATCCGATCATCCCAATGAGCGAGTTTATCGCCCTAAAAGAGCGGTTTGCCGATTTGCCAAGCTATCCTATCAATGACGATGTTATCAAAATTCCCGCAGGCTGGCTCATTGACAGGGCAGGGTTAAAGGGCAAGGGGGTTGCTCCGATTTTGACGCACGACAAGCAAGCTCTGGTGCTAACCAACCACGCCCCACACACCGCCACGCAAGACGACATTCGCACGGCTCAGGAATTTATCGTGCGTGCTGTGCAAGACAAATTTGGCGTAACCTTGGTGCGTGAGCCTGTGTGGGTGGATTGATGAGCTTGGGACTAAGCTTGGGGCGGTGGATTTGGCGGACGACCAAAGTGCTGATAGTAGTCGGTGGATTGACCGTCCTATCGGTATTCACACCCATTTTTTCTAACGTCGGGGTATTTGCCCTTGATGCATTTAGTAAAATCACCCTAGGCACGAGCCACACCCCGCCGACCGCCATCGTGCTACTGGGGGGCGGACTTACCAAAAAAGATGGCGTGATTGTGCTGAATCATTATAGCCAAAGTCGTGCTGACACCGTCATTACATTGTACGCACAAACGCCCCTGCCCATCATCACAAGCGGAGCTGAGTCGCCGTGGCTACGAGAACACATAAAAACCGCCCACCCCGAAGCGGTCATCGTGAGCGATAATGCCAGCATGAATACCTGCGAGAATGCCACCTTTACCGCCAAACTCATGAACCATCACGAACTGCCCAAAAGTGTCTATCTCATCACTGACCGCTATCACATGGCACGGGCAAGGCGACAATTTGCACGAGCAGGCATCGCTACTACCCCACAACCTGCACCGCTTGCCGTACCGCTGACATGGGGCGACAGGGATAATAACTGGACGCATTCACGGCGGACGATTTATGAGATGGTGGCGTTGGCACGGGACATTTTTCGCCCGCAGGACAACTGCCGTACGGCGGATGAGATTAGCCTAGAAGAGATTAGCACGCCCAGACGTGAACCCAAAATATTTTTCTAAATCATGCGCCTATTATTTTAAAAATATTTTTAAAAATTTACAAAAAAGGCTTGCATTATTTAAAAATTTAGCTATAATACGCACCCATGGAAGCTTGGCAGAGCGGTTGAATGCACCGGTCTTGAAAACCGGCGTGGGTTTGTAGCCCACCGAGAGTTCGAATCTCTCAGCTTCCGCCATTATTTAAAAAAACCGTCCTTAGGGGCGGTTTTTTGTGCTGACTGGGAAAGGAATGATGTTTACGTATATTTTTCATGGATTTTGGGTGTCATTTGGGTTGATTGTGGCTATCGGAGCCCAAAACGCCCACGTCCTAAAACAAGGACTGCTAAAACAGCACATTTTTTGGGTGTGCCTGACCTGCTTTTTGTGTGATGCGGTGCTGATGAGTGCAGGCGTGTTGGGGTTTGGCACGCTTATCGGACAGAGTAAGACCGCTTTGCTTATCCTTGCTGTGGTTGGCGTGCTGTTTTTGTTTTGGTATGGTTTGCGTGCGTTCAAATCAGCATGGCAGGGCGGGGCAAATCTGATGGTATCGGCTGAAAGTGATAAAGATGGCGGTGGCAAGAGCATCAAGCAGAGCGTGGGCATCACCTTGGCACTGACCCTGCTAAATCCGCACGTCTATCTAGATACGTTGGTGCTGGTCGGGAGTATCGCATCCCCTTTGACTGCTGACCAAAAGCAGTTGTTCTTGTTGGGGGCGGTGGGAGCATCAGGGGTGTGGTTTTTTGGCTTAGGCTATGGGGCAAGGCTATTGACCCCGTTGTTTAGCAAACCCAAAACATGGCGAGTGCTGGACACGCTTATTGGTGTCGTGATGTGGGCGATTGCACTGGGACTGATAAAATATGCTTATGGGGTATGGGCGGGTTAAAATTATCATTATGTTTTAAAAATGTTTTAGAATAAAATCGTCTTTTAAATCAACCCACTCTACCAGACCCAATCACGCCATTTGGGATAAAGTCATTTATTTTTGGGTGGTTTTGGGCTAAAATGTGTGAAATTTTTCCCAAAAATCATCATGTCCCTTATCCGTAAACGCAAACTCACCAAAAACCAAACCCGCCAAATCCAAAAAAACCAAGAGACCATCATCGATGACGGCACTTTTGCCACAGGGGTGGTGGTGTCGCATTTTGGTAAGCAGTTAGACGTGCAAATCACTGCCTTGCCCGACATCATGCCACAGACGGCGTTGGTACTCGGGCAGATATGGCGGTGTCATGTTCGCACCAATCTGCCCATGCTGACCACAGGCGATACGGTCAAGTTTAGCATTGATGATGTTGCAGGCACAGGACGCATTGAACAGCTACTGCCACGCACGACCCTAATCACTCGCCCAGACCGTTATCATAAGGTCAAGCCTGTTGCCAGTAACGTGGCGATTTTGGCGATTATTTTTGCCCCCTTGCCAAAGCCTGCCACAGGGCTGATTGACCGTTATATTCTCGTGGCACGGCTGGCAGGCGTTACGCCTTTGCTTGTGCTAAATAAGGCAGATTTGTTAGATGAACACCCCGATGTGGTTCAGATTTATCGAGAATATCAAGCACTTGGAGAGCAATACGACTTTGATGTTATCCAAAGTTCGAGCATGGATAGGACGGGGCTAGATACCCTGATATCGCACATCACAGGCAAACTTGCCATCTTTGCAGGGCAGTCAGGGGTGGGCAAATCAAGCCTAATCAACCAAATCCTGCCCCATGCCGAGCAGTCCACGAACATCATCTCGGCAGGCTCGCAGTTGGGTCAGCACACCACGACCACCAGTCGCCTGCTTGCTTATGATGTGGGCGATTTGACTCAAGGCGGGATTATTGACACCCCTGGCATTCGTGAGTACGGCATTTGGCATTTATCGGCAGATGACATCTTAAAGGGGTTTGATGAGTTAAATGACTTGCATGGGACGTGCCAATTTCGAGATTGTAGCCATGCTCCCAACGCCAAAGGCTGTGCGTTTTGGCAAGCGGTGGCGGACGGAGCGTTGCTGTCTCGGCGTGTGGAGAGCTTTAATGAGCTGGTCGCAGAAGCCAAGCAAGGGGCAAGTGTGATAAAATAGCCCAAAATAAGTGCATTTATGACAAATAACAGGTATAATATCAGCTTTTGAAATTTTGGAGCAGTCATGGAGCGTTGGTTTGAGTTTATGGGCAATCACCCGTTTTTATTCGGGCTACTCTTTGTCCTTGCCATCATGTTTTTTAGTATTGAAAGTAAACGTAGCGGTAAAAAAATCGCCCCTCAAGCGTTGGGGTTACTTGTCAATAACGACAATGCGACATTGATTGATATTCGCCCTGCTAATAAATTTGCCACAGGGCACATTGCAGGTTCTCGCAACATTCCTTTTACTGAGCTAAAAAATCATCTGCCCGAACTACAAGCGATGACCGCCCCCATCGTCTTTATCTGTGATATTGGTATGCAGGCGGGCATGGCGGTGCAACTGGTTGCCAAGCCCAATGCCATGCGACTAGAAGGGGGCATTGCCAATTATCAAGCACAAGGCTTGCCACTGATCGGAGCGACAGACAAAAAAGGCAAAAAATAACCTGTTAGAATGTATCAATACCAAGATGAGCGGTCTTGAAGTTATGCCAACCGCCCCTATTTAAGAATCTGTACTTTTACCAAAAAGAGATAACATGAAACCTGTAACCATTTATGTCAAACAAACCTGCCCCTATTGCATTAACGCCAAGCGACTGCTAGAACATAAGGGCGTGATGTACACCGAGTTTGACGTGACTAAGATGAGCGAGACAGAGCTTGAAGAAGTTGCCGTTAAGACCAATCATTACCGCACTGTGCCAAAGATTTTTATTGGCGACACCTTTATCGGCGGTTTTGATAACCTAAACAAACTAGACAGAGAAGGTAAACTTGACGAGATGTTAAGTGCCTAAATGGTTTAATTTAGTTTTAATGTAAGTTTAATTTTAAGTCAAAGGAGGCTATCATGGCTGACGAACAAACCGCCCCACAACTGGGTTTAGAGCGTATCTATGTCAAAGACATCTCACTTGAAGTTCCAAGTGCCGAAGTGTTCACCAAAGAGTGGCAACCTGAGCTGGACATCGGTCTGACCACCACCAGCTCTGACCTAGACGAAGACCACAAAGAAGTGGTATTGACCGTGAGCGTTACCGCCAAAAATGCAGGTAGCACCGCATTCATCGCTGAGGTACAACAAGCAGGTATTTTCTTGTTACGCAATATCCCAGAGGCGGACATGCCACATCTATTGAACGCCTACTGCCCGAACGTGCTGTTCCCTTATGCTCGTGAGGTTATCAGCGACATCATCGCTCGTGGTAGCTTCCCACAACTTCTGCTTGCTCCTGTCAATTTTGACCAAGCGTTCCTACAAAGCCAAGCCCAAGCCGAAGGCAATGCCTAATCGCTAGGCTACTTTATCATTTGATTGATAAAACAAAAACCCAAAAGTCTCATGCTTTTGGGTTTTTTCATGCGTGACAATATCAAGCAACAATCTCTACCGCACCGTGGTCATCGCAGTGGTCGTCATGCTGATAGTGCAAACGTCCGTTCACGATATAGCAAATGTGGTCGCCATGCGGCACGGCTTCATGTCCACAGCCTTCGCCATGAACGTGGCCCGTGCAGTGGTGAGCTTGGTTGCACTCGGCAGGGTTTTGTTCGCTGACTTCTAAGACGTGTTCGTCCACGTGGTCACCATGCACATGGTGCAAATGTCCGTCATGTAGATAGTCCACGTGGTCGCCATGACGAATGGCGGTGTGTCCACAGCCTGTGCCGTGAACGTGGTCGTGATTGGCGTGAATGGTGTAAGTCATGATGTATTCCTTAAAATGAAAAATCAACAGTATTGATGATAATCAATGTCAATATTCTAAGCACATCATGCCACAAAGTAAAGGTTATAGAATTTCAAAAGGATGAATTTTTGAGATGTTCATAATAACTTTTCATGTATTTTTATTTTTAAAAATAAAAAATTATAGTTCTGGTAATTCCTCGCCAATACTAACAAGTTTTTTTAAAACTTGAATATAATCCTCTTTTTGTTTTAACAATTCATCCCTGTGAGCGATGATTAAATTTAATTTTTCTATTTCTAGTTTTAATTTGTCAATTTCGGTTTGTAGTTTTTCGTTATTATTATAATAATTGTTGTTGCCGTGATAATTTTCGCCAATTTGATAAACGACATTTTGACCATCTAATTTTAATAGTTCAAACAATTTCACCCCAAATAAGCCTGCGATTTCGTCCAATCGTTCAAGACTAGGCATGCTTTTTCCTGTTTCTATTTTGGCATAGCCGTTGCGAGTTAGCCCCAATTTCTCTGCCATTTGTTCTTGTGTCCATTGGCGTTGTTCTCGAAGTTCACGAATGGTGTCAAAATCAATCATAAAAAAACCTATTTTTAATAAAAGACCACTGTCAGTTGGCAGATGTAGAGTGTGGGTTGGTTTAACTTTTTAGTAAATTATTGTAACATAAGGGAAATTTTTTGGCAAATAAATTATTGACAGGCATGGATAAAACTTCTAATGTGGTAGAATTCATCGCAAAACACACCAATATTATCAGCGATCAATTCCCAATATCAATATATCAAAGTAAACCGCTTTGGCTAAGAGCCATCGTGGAAGAGCTTTTTTATTTGCTATTTAATGTGTATGTGGATCTTTTAGTTACTGTTCAAGGTGATAAGGGTGAGGATATTTTCAATAAAGCCACAAACCAATGGACATTGGCGATGATGGATGTGCTACAAATGGAAAATACGCACCAAAATCGTATTTTTATTATCCAAAAGGCAAAAGAAAAATCCATAAACTATACATCAATCATTAGTAATATTTTAAATCAAAAAGTCAATGGCGTCTATGATTATGAAGTAGAATATAAATATCAGTTATATCAACAATTTTTAGAAAATATAACAATCAATCTTAACGATGAGCTTGGTAGAACGCCCAAGGGGGGAATGGAAGGGTCAATGCAGTTTATTTATCTATCGCAAAGCATTGAAATGATGCGTTCAGAGATTTTTGATGAAAAATCAATGATTATGCTTTCATTAATCAGTAATGATACAGATGAGAGAACAGAATTTGATAAGTTTTTAACTGCAAAAAATCAAGACAAAAAAGGCACAAGACAAAGAGCATTGATAATTAGAAATGGTGTGGTGGATTTTATTGATGAGCTGATTTATTTAGCCAGTCATAAATCAAAAAAACACCATAAAACGCAAGATTATCGTCAGTCAAGTTCAGAGTCAAGTCTAAATTTTTTTGAGGGGAATTTAAACCCATTGCAGTATTTTTTATCTGCGATCATTCCTTGTTTTTTGATTTTAGCAATTAATGACAGTATGTATTTATTCCCGCCAAATATCTCCATACCTATATTTTCTATGGGAACAAAAATTAGAGAATTAACATCAGGTCAAGATTTTTGGTTGTGGGTGTCTTATTTATTGGCGGTGATTAATTTATTGTATTTGCAAGTCAAACGCTTAAATGATAGTGGCAGTAACCCTGCATTATGTTTGGTGTCATTTATTCCGTTTTTTGGTGCATTGTTTGCTGTGTCGCTTGCAATGACAAATTTTTTTCCAAGACAGAATGATGATGAAGATATAGAAAATGACCCTTATGTCGGTATAAGTTATGCGGTGAGTTTATTTGCTTTATTTATTTTTCTTATCGTATGGTCGGGGTCTTATCGTATGGTTGGGGCAACTTTGTAGGGTAATTTATGAAAAAATTTCGCACGCATTATGATAATTTAAATGTCGCTAGAACGGCAGATATTGCCGTAATCAAAGCTGCTTATAAGGCTCTTGCCCAAAAATATCACCCCGACAGAAATCCTGATAACCCCAATGCAGAGCGGATTATGCAAATCATCAATAAGGCTTATGAGGTCTTATCAGACCCCATTCGCCGTGCCGAACACGACAAATGGATAGATGAGCAAGAAAGATGGGCGGGGCAATCTCACCAAAGCACAAATCAAAGCTCTAATGCTTATCAAAATACAGCCAGTGGTTCATCATCTGCTGGTCACTCAAATGAGCATGCCAGTCAAAACACGCATCATCAAACAAATGGCTACCAAAGGTATTATGAGTATGCTAATGGCAATCAAGACAAGCACAGCCATCAAAATGATGATAAGCACAATTCAAATAATCAACAAAAACATTACTATAAAAATGATAATTATAATGATGATAGAAAGATAGCCAATAAACCGTCATTTTGGTCCTTTGGGAGAATGAGGCGGACGACTTATATTATATTGTCTATACCAACGATATTTATTTTAATGATTGTTCGTATAGCAGTTTATGGCGGTCTTGGTTCATCGCCATCATTTGCATCTTTGTTAATTGCAACAATGATTGAGTTAGTGCCTTGGTCTTTTTTGGCATTTATCGGTGCAAAAAGACTTCACGATTGTAATTATAAAGCGTGGTGGATTGTAATGCCTTTTGTTGTGATAGCGATGTGGTTTTGGAAGCCCACACAAGGGGCAAATCGTTTTGGGGCTGACCCAAGAGATGATTATTTTGATGATGAGATAGAAATAGAAAAAGACAATTCTATTTGGATTGGTGTTGCAATTTTTTTATTTTACAATCTTGTGTTATCTCCTAAAATGATTGATGAACAGCAAAAATATGAAAATCGTCAAAATAACACACCGACTTATCAAGACAATCAGCCTAGCAATACGCAAACACCCAATATCTCCCCTAATGATATTGTCACACCAAATATTAATAACGAACCGCAATTAAGTCCACAGCTTGTTTTGGCAGAAGCTCAAAATAATTATAACAATGCCGTCGCCAATATCAATGCAGTGTGGAATAGCCTACACCCAAGCATCCAAGACTTTTTGCGAGCAGAGCAACGAGCCATTAACAAAAAACGAGAGGCTGATTGCACTGCCTACGGTAATGCCCAAAGCACGGACAAGGATTTGGCAAAGGCGTATCGTTATGCGTGCGAAGTACCACAATTAAATGAGAGAGTGGAGTTTTTAAAAACACAATTAAATACGGTAGTAACGCCACCTACACCTAAAAATGTTGGACCTGCTTATTATCAAAATCAGCAAAGCAGTCAAAATGGTTATCATTTAAATTATTTAATCAATGATACGGTTAAAAAATCTTTATTATTTTTAGATAGAGACAGTGCCAGTTATGATGGATACAGTCATAAATTAGATAATCATGATATTACTTATGCTGATGTTAATAACGATGGTATCAAAGATGCAGTGGTGGCACTGCGTTATTGTGAAGTGATAAATTGTCATGCCACAACCAAATCATCAGAGTTGGCGGTGTATTTAGGTGTAGGCAACAACCAATATCTTTATGGTGATATTCGTACGCTAGGTATTGATTTAAGTATTAGGGTAGCTCATGATGGTGTGATTAATGCTCAATCAAAATATTATAGCGAGCATGAAGACCCTGATTGTTATCCATCTATAACGACGAATAATGGTTTTACTTTCGATAATGGTAAACTAAAAGATATTTATTGATTTTAATATCTTAAATTAGCAATTTTTTGGTGTTTTCTATGTCTAATGTGCAATCCATCAATTATTCCGTCAAAAAACTAAGTGGTATAGAAGGTCAGGCTATGACAATGGTTGGATTTTCCAGTGCTTTTTTGGTTATACTTACCTTGAAAATATTGGGTGGTGTGTTGGGAATGATTTTATTTATATTGGGGTGGGTTGTCTTTGCTTTGTTGTGTCAAGATAGTCATCATCGTTATGGTGATTATGATGATTATATTAAAATATATGACAATCAAAATGTCATGATTTATAAGTGCAAATATCTCAAAGATAGAATTGCAAAGATAAAATATTATTTTTTGTCATATTTCTTTACTGTGGGAATTTATTGTTTTATCTTTATGGACGCTCATAAGGATATTCATCAAGGATTTTCAATTCTTTATGGTTTATGGGCTTTTTATATAGCTTATCATTACCACAAATTTTCAAGTGATATTTTGTATTTTATTGAAAGATAGTTTTTTGCATGTCTTATCTATCGGAGTCTTTTATGAAAAAATTTTTCTTAGCATTAATGGCAATATTGGCAATAAATCATGCCCACGCCTATGAAGTTAAAAATGTCTGTGCTAAATATATGACCAATTATAGTTGGTCACAGGCATATCAAGTACGGACACAGATTTATACAGGGCAAGAGTTAAATCAAGCCACAGGCAATCCCTATTTTGGCAATTATGATATGTTTAGCCATTATGCCGTCATTTGGTGGGATAGGGGTCAAGCCAGTATCATTAAGCTTAATTTTCATGTGGCAGGTGGTATGCTGATTAACACCAATGGCATAGACCAAAATGGTCGCCAATGGCAATTGTCTGATAATAGTTATGGGTTTTGTTATTGATTTTTAGAATTTTTAATTGGAGATTTTGATGTCTGACTTAAATAAAAAAGAAAATGTAGCTGTTAGTGCTTATGTATTTATTATAATGGCGGTTAAAATTTTCTTAGGTGTTATTATGCCAATTTATGCCATGATAAAAGATGTGCAAAATGGCAAAATTATGTGGGCAATCGCTGACTTTATTTTGTTTGTACCAGTTGGAACCATTCGTGGTCTAATGTATTTATTTTAAGGAGGTAATGATGAGATTTTTATTGGTAGGATGCTTAGCGACTTTGCTTTTACTTGGGTGTGATAATAATTCTAGTCAAGAATTAAACTCAAACACGAATAGCATTGAACAATCAAACCAAAAAGCCCCAACAAAAAATGAAATGTTTGCTTACTATAATCAAAAGAGCGATGGTGAAATACAACAAATCTTTAAAAGGCAAAATATTGGTCAGTGTATGAGTGAGTTTCAATCCCAAAATATTCCCAATGCAAGTACGGTGTGCAATTGCGTTATGGATAATATGGTACAACAGTTACCAATCAGTGATTTAAAAACAATGCTATTGCCTGCTGAATATGTATCAACCAATACTATGAATGATATTCAACAGCGTTCCGCTACAGCAATGATGCAAGCGATAATGACTTGCTCTAGAAATTAGCAAGCAATTAATTTTTTTTGAGTATTATTATTTTAGGAGCTTTTATGAAAAAGTTAATTTTAGCAGGTTTAATTTTGGCGAGTAGCCAAATGACGTTAGCGGTGAATTGGATAGATGTGGGCTTATCATCAAAAAGAGATAACGAGAAAACCTATATTGATTTAGATACTTTTGGTGCTGTCAAAATTAACCAAAACATCTATGTGAGTGCTTGGGTTAAACAAGATTATCCTGTGCTTAGACGACTGCCTGACGGTAGAGTGTATTCTTCAGAGACAACACTGAACTACTTTGATTGCGACTACAGAAAATGGCTTATTGTAGAGCAACATCGTTACTATAATGGAGGTGTAATTTGGTCTGCAAAAGCACAACACTCTTTGTCTTCATCTCAAAGTTGGGATACTGCTATACCAAATTCAATTGGCGAAGCTTTGCTTGAGGAGGCTTGCACATCTTATTCAATAATGAAAAACCAATAGGAGTATTCTATGAAAACCCTACCCAAAATCATTCTATCAACTTTATTATTATCCACTCTCACCGCTCACGCTATGTATATCCCCGACCTATTTGGTGCATACGAACAAGGGGCGAGCCGTGCCAGATATGAAAATCAGCAGGATGCTTATTATTATGAAGAATTAAGACGCCAGCAGTTAGAAAGGCAAAGACAAGAACAGCAAATACAACAAAGAATGGGCGGGCAAAGTGGTTATTATGAATACAGCTATCAAGACAGCTTGCCAGAACCCAGATTGTATGTGCAAGTCATCAATCAAAAAACAGGCAAGGATAAAGGTCATATGAATTTATCCTTAAAGAAAAATGACTTGTTGTGTTGGGCGGTAACCCCTGTAAACAGTACTCAAACTTATCAAGTGAGCGAGCTGTTTACAATGCCTATCAATGCAACCTTTACAGGCAATGCAGGACAAAATGCCAATAATCAATTAATTAGTAGTGTGCAAACAAGCTCAAATACCGCCAAATTTGGCAGACAAATTTATACCACCCAAAATCAGCTAGATGCTTGTTGGTCTTTTCCTGCTAATACCCCAAAAGGTATTTATCATATCCGAGTCGGGGTAGGGGGTGCTGAATTTGGCACGCAGTCTTTTAAAATCGTCAATTAAGAAAGGGCGGTTGATCCGCCCTTATTTTCCCATTAAATCTTCGGACTAATATCCACTTTTGCAGGAATAAAATGCCCCATTCTTGCCCCTTTAATCGCCAAATATTCGGCATTAAACTGATTAACCCCCACTAACAACGGCACTCGCTCCACCACATCAATCCCCAATTCTTGCAGGTAGGCAAGTTTGTTTGGGTTATTGGTCAAAAGTTTGGCTTGGGTAATGCCGACGTGTTTTAGCATAATCTCACACATCTCATAGGTGCGTGCGTCCGCTGGCAAGCCAAGCATAAGGTTAGCATCTAGCGTGTCATGCCCTTGGTCTTGTAGGGCGTAGGCTCGGATTTTGTTCACCAGTCCAATGCCACGTCCTTCTTGGCGTAGGTAGAGTATCGCCCCCGAGCCGTGAGCCTGTATCATTTGCATGGCGGTGTTGAGCTGGGGGCCACAGTCGCATTTTAATGAGCCAAAAGCATCCCCCGTCAGACATTCAGAATGAATGCGAATGAGTGGGATTTTGTCGGGGTCGGTGGACGGCAAGCCGACACTTAGTAAGACGTGTTCTTGACCGTGTTCATTTTCAAACGCATGAATGATAAAATCGCCATGCACGGTAGGCAGATTGGCTTTGCTGATAAATTGGTACAAAATTTTCCCCAAAAATGCAAATTTTTAAAAGTATTGTGGATTATTTGTGAATTAAATGGTGCTACTATGGCAAATTAAAAGGCTATCTTGTAAAATAACCCCTGATTCAAGTTTGGCTTTGCCATTGCCAAGTTTGGCATTATACCGCAAAAATTGTTATAACTTAACATAACTTTTTAAAGACAACTTTTAAAAAATCAAAATCTGGAACACTAGCCCCATGCCAACTTCTGCCCACGCACCACGCACCTTCACGCACCTGCCCACGTCTCGCCCCACGACACCGCTTTTGGATAAGGTTAGCTTGCCCAAAGATTTAAAGGCATTAAGCACCGATGAGCTGTGCCAATTATCGGACGAACTCCGTGAATATTTGCTTTACTCGGTCGGTCAAAGTGGCGGACATTTTGGGGCAAATTTGGGCGTGGTGGAGCTGACGGTCGCCCTGCACGCCAGTTATGATACGCCTTATGATAAGCTCGTGTGGGACGTGGGTCATCAGGCGTACGCCCATAAGGTGCTGACAGGTCGGCGTGATGAGCTAATTCGTATCCGTGCCAAAGGCGGTCTGACGGCATTTCCCGAGCGGAGCGAGAGCGAGTACGACACCTTTGGCGTGGGGCATAGCTCTACATCCATCTCGGCAGGGCTTGGCATGAGCCTTGCTAGCCGTATCAAGGGCGAAAATCGTAAAGTGGTCTCCATCATTGGCGATGGGGCGATGACGGGGGGTATGGCGTTTGAAGCGATGAATGACGCTGTTCAGCAAAATGCCGATTTGACGGTGGTACTCAACGACAATGACATGTCAATCTCGCAAGCGATTGGCGGATTTAGTCGCCATTTGGCACGGCTGTGGCAACGTGGGCTTGCCTTTGACATTGACAAACACGGCAATATCTTGATGATAAAGCGTGAGATTAGCCCTGATGACAGACGGGTTCGCCACTATTTGCATATGGCAAATGGGGCAAAAGAAACCCTAGAAAAAATCCCTGCCAAACTGGGCGGTAATCTGGTGCAAAATATCGGTGGCTTGTTTGGCAGAAACGCTCCGCCCATGCCGCTGTCGGACAAAATTGCCGAAAAAGTACATGATCATATTTTCCCTGATAATTTATTTAAGGCGATTGGTTTTACCTACCTTGGGCCTTTTGACGGACATGATTTGCCAAAACTTTTGCAAGTATTTGAACGTGCCAAACAGCTTAAAGGGGCGGTACTGATTCACGTTCACACGGTCAAGGGCAAGGGCTTTTTGCCTGCCGAAGCTGACCCCATTACTTATCACGCCATTGGCAAATTGCCCAAAAATGAGTTGCCCAAAAAAGATGTGCCAAAAACGGACAACACCCCTAAAGCCAAAAAATATTCAGACATCTTTGGCGACTGGCTTATGGACAACGGAGCTGACCCCCACATGGTTGCCATTACCCCTGCCATGTGTGAAGGCTCGGGCATGGTAGCGTTTGCCAGGGCTTATCCTACCAAGTTTTTTGATGTGGCGATTGCCGAACAGCACGCCGTAACCTTAGCAGGGGGCATGGCGACAGGCGGATTAAAACCTGTGGTGGCGATTTATTCTACCTTTTTACAACGTGGCTATGACCAGCTGATTCACGATATCGCCTTACAAAACTTGGACGTAACCTTTGCCATAGACCGAGCGGGGCTTGTGGGTGAAGATGGGGCGACTCATGCAGGCGTGTTTGATTTGGCATACTTACGCTGTGTGCCGAATGTCATCATCGCCACCCCATCAGATGAACATGAGTGTTATCATCTATTGAACGCTTGTTATGAGTATCAAGGCACATCAGCCATTCGCTATCCACGAGGGGCAGGCGTGGAGCGTGAGATTATTAAAGATGATGAAAAATTAGCCATTGGTAAGGGTAATATTGTCCTTGAAAAGCAAGTAAACGGCAATAAACAGTTGGTTTTATTAAATTTTGGCACAAGGCTTGCGGACGGCTTAAAAGCGGTTGAAAAATTGGATAATATTTCGGCCATCGTCTGCGACATGCGGTGGGTTAAGCCTTTGGATATTGCTTTGATTGATAAACTTACCAAAACTGCCACCCACATCGCCACCTTAGAAGAACATCAAATCATGGGCGGAGCAGGCTCTGCGGTGGATGAATATTTGGCAAGTCGTGGCATAACTTTACCGATTAAAAATCTTGGGATTGGGGACGAATTTATCGCTCATGGCAGTCATGGCGAGCAGTTAGCCGAATGTGGGCTTGATGAGCGGGGGATTTTGGCGAGTTTGGGGGAATTTTTGGGTGTGTGATGGCATGACAAGGAGTGATTGATAATGAAATTTTATCAAATGTTGTTGGTGCTTTTATTGTGTTTTGGACAAATTGCCACCGCCTCTGATTATGTGTTTTTTCGCTCTCATAATTATGACAATGTGGTGGAATTTTGGTCTCCGGGTCATATTTATGTTCCTGCCAGTAGAAATGGCAAATGGGGCTATGTGGCGTATGATGGTCAAAATCATCGTGAAAAACTCATCATTCCACTAGAATATGATGAGACCTACTCTTTTGATGTTCATGGACTGGTGAGAAAGGGTAGAGAGTGGCGTATTATTGATAAAAATAATCTTACTGTCATGGTAATTGGCGATTATGATAAAGTGGCGTTGTTTTATGGTGGTTTGGCAAAGGTAAAAAGAGGGGAGTATTGGGGGCTGATTCAATTACCCAACCAATTACTCATTGATTTTCAGTATGAGGACATTAAAGAATTTGGCGATGGTTTGTGGAGAGCCAAACGAGATGGTAAATGGGGACTGATTGATATTAACAATCAAGCAAAAACTGCTTTTGTTTATGACGATATTAAACGGTTTAGATGTTCTAAATGTGGCGATGATGGTAAGCGTGGCACTGCCGATTTATATTTTGCTAAAAAAGATAAGTTTTATGGATTTTTGGATAAAAAGACAGGCAAGGAAGTTGGCGATTTTACATACGCACATTGGGCTTATATTTCCGGTGATGGTAGATGGGTGTTGGCGACAAAAATTGATGAAACATTGGGTGCAAATCAAATTCGCTATGGCGTGCTGGACAATCAAGGCAATACTGTCATTCCTTTTGATTATCATTATTTACAAATGTCGGAGGATAATGGCGTGCTTTTATTTAGTGCCTCAAAGGGTGCGTCACTGTCAGGCATGATTGATATCAACAATCATATTATTGTGCCTTTTGATTATCAAAGTGCTTATTATTCATATTATGATAAAGTGATTTATGTAGAAAATTATGATTTTGAAGGCAATGGGGGATTTTATGTGCAAAAAAATAAAAAAGTGGGCTTGTTTGATGTGAATGGCATTAAAGGAAATATTCATATTCCACCACAATATGATGAGATTGATATTTTTCAAAAATCTAACCTAAAAAGAGTATATCATCGCTTTCTTGTCAAACACAAATCCAATCAAGGCGATTTATTTGGTGTTGTGGATAATCATAATAATGTCATTTTACCAATCAAATATCAGCATATTAGATATCATGTGCAGTGGAATGGCAATGAATATTTTACCGTGAAAAAGGACGATAAATATGGAGTGTTTGATATGAATGGCAATGAGATTGTACCTGTTCGGTATGACACTTATCAAGAGATTTATGATATATTAAAAGGTTACTAAATGATATGATTAATAATGCATATTTAAAAAATTGCCAAATATTTATCTGATGTGCCAGTGATGGAATAAGGGCGGATAATGGTGTAATTTGATGTTAAGATAATTCCATGAAAATGTCATTAATAAAAGGCTTATTGATTTTTTTGTGTATGGGCAGTTTTACTACGACTGTTCATGCTCATAAATGCGTCATGCCTACTGATACTGCTTATGACACCAGCGAGTGTGTGTTTGATGGATTGATTAAAATATCCCAAAACGGCAAATATGGCATGATGGATGATAGGGGGATTGTCATCGCGCCACTCATGTTTGATGAGATGGGCGTATTCTATGATGGCGTGGCTAGGGTGCAGTACAAAGATAGATTTGGTTTTATCAATCATCAAGGACTACTGGTCGTGCCACTAAAATATGATGATGTGGGATTTTTTAAAAATGGCACGGCACTGGTTCGTAGGGATGATGAGTATTTTATGGTGGATGGGCAGGGTCAAAGGGTGCTAGATGAGACACCTGCCATGCCAATACCTGATACGGTCAATGTGCCTGCCGTGGATTTGGCTCATGAGTTACTCTCTGGCGAGCCTGTGATACCAGAACCAAGCTACTAGGTTAATTTGGCAAGTGGTAAATTTTGGTCGCAATTTTGCCCATTTTGGGCTATAATGGTCGTCTTTGTATGATGAATACAAAAGCATTATTTAAATTCAATAAACGTTTGTAAGGTGTGTTATGGAACCTATGGTGGTGATTGCGTCCGAAGTGGCGAAAAAAGTTGGTCATGAGATTTTAAAGGCTCATGAGAACCGTCATCGTATTGATTTGGGTGTTGAGTCCAAGGGGCTTGATGGCTTGGTAACGAAGATTGACCGTTATGCCGAAGAGCTGACCATTTCTTTGTTAAAAGAAAGCTATCCTAAGCACTCATTTTTGGGTGAAGAGTTTGGCTTACAAGAAGGCAAGGGGGCGGATGCTGATTGGTGCTTTGTCATTGACCCGCTAGATGGCACGCAGAACTTCGTGCATGGCGTACCGCATTTTTGTGTGTCTATCGGCATTCAGCACAAAGGCGTGACCGAACATGGCGTGGTCTATGACCCTGTGCGTGATGAGCTGTTTACTGCCAGTCGTGGACGTGGGGCGAGATTGAACCAACGTCGTCTGTCGGTCTCAGAGCGTACCACGATAGCGGGCGGACTGTTCACCACAGGACATCCTTACGAACGCATGACGGGCGAGACTCGCACGAGCTTTATCCGTCAGCACTTTGCCAGTTTGGCGGTGATTTGTGAGCAGGGCGGGCAGGTTCGTCGTACAGGGTCGGCGGCACTGGATTTGTGCTATGTGGCGGCAGGGCGTTTTGATGGCTATTTTGAGATGAGTATCAAGCCGTGGGACGTGTGTGCAGGCGAGCTGATTGCCAGTGAAGCCAGAGCGGTGGTGGTTGACCACAAAGGGGCAAACAATGCCATGCGTACAGGTTCGGTCTTTGCTTGTAATGCCAAACTACTAAAACCACTCATGCAAGCGGTCATCCCGACATGGGAAAATGCATTGGCGTGATAAGATATTAACATTACATCCAAAAAACTTTACAATTACCACAAACGTGATGATGTTTGGATGTAGGGGCGTGCTGTGCACGCCTTGTGCAGTAATATCATCAAAGGGTGTGCTCAGCACACTCCTACAAACCCGTGGTAAATATGAAGTTGGTTGGGTGTATATTTAAAAATCAAAACCACCAAACAAGGCGTTTGGTGGTTTTTTGATAGGGCTAGGGCTTACCTGTCCCAAACTGATAAATATTATTTAACCAATTCAATCACGCCTTGGGCTTCATAATTAAGACGACTTTCACCGCCTTCATAACTTTGGGTGGCGACTGAGCTTTCGGGTGCTGCGGCTGCAGCATAACCCATCACGGGACTGACACCAAAACGACCGCCAGCATTGTTTAAGTCCACTTTTATGATTCTATAATCGCTCGCCCCAAAGGCAGTGCTGATGGTTTTGGCTTCATCGGTGAATTTTTGGATGGTTTGGGCTTTGAGTTCATTCTCTACTGCCTTTTGGGTGGCTTCGGATACATCAAAGTCAAGACTGCTAAGCGTCATAAAGCTTTGTAGCTCAGCGATGAGCTCACTGGCTTCTTCGAAGTTTTGGCTTTGGATGTTGATTGATGATGAACCTGTAAAGCCATTGATTTTGCCTTTGTTGTCATAGCGTGGGTAGGTGTGATGGCGACCTGTGGTGACTTTGACATTGGGATATTTTTGGGCGATGGCTAGGGCTTTGTTGGCGGTGGTGTTTAGGATATTTGCCAGCGTTTTGGCATTGGCGTTGTCCGCTGATTTGGTGAGTGTGGCAGTCAGCTCATCGTTGGCGATGGTTTTGGCGGTCTCGACATTAAAGCTGATTTGGTTGTAGCTTTGGGCGTGAGCGTGAGTACCTGCTAATGCCAAACTAAGCAGTAAGGGTATTGTTGATGCACGCATGAATTACTCCGTGATAGAATATAACAAAAACTAAATTATTGTAATACAATTTATTCTTGATTGTTGTGCTAATTTGTATCTGATTATTGCTTTAATGTAGGGCGTGCCTGCCCTTTATAACACAATTTAAAATTTAGAAAATGTTGTAGTAGTACAACGGTGTTTTTGCATGAAAAATGGCTAAATCTTGTGGCTCGAAGTCAAAATCCTTGGTGATACTCCAATATCAACGGCGGACTTTTCCTTGAAAAACGTGTGATTTTTCTTATTTTTCATTGCAAATACAAAAGGCAGGCACGCCCTAACAAATAGCATGGATTTATTTTTTAAAATTATTTGTGAGGTTTGAGTGCTTTTAAATTGATAAAATCTAAAAAAATTTCTTGCATTTTTAAAAAAATCATGTATAATTAATCTTGGCTTCATCGGTAGCTTCGCAACTTTGATTTATGAACCCCGCCAGGACCGGAAGGTAGCAACGGTAGTAATCCCAAAGTGTGCCGAAGATGTGCTGATGAAGTCATTTTTTTGCCTAAAATTTGGCAACTCTCTTTTTGTAATCTATACTCCAATCTCAACTTAAAATTGCAATCTATTGATTATTACTTCATTATTTTGTGAGTTGTAGGGGTGAATTGCAATTCACCCTTGATAAATCAAGCACTCATATAACGTTGAGAATGAGGTAATCCATCCTGATACCATTTCTTTGGCACATTCCTGCGTACAATCTTCACCAATTATTTTTAAATTTCTCAATGTCCCGACGCTGTTTTTTGTCGGGTTTGGTGGATGGCCTGGCAAGGTTTTGTAATTTGCGTTGCTCGGCAAAAAACTCTCGGGTGGCAATGCTCTCGTCCGTCTCATCGTATAGCGTTTGGGCGATGGTGGCATTGCCCCGATTGTCAGATAAGGCTTTGATAATGATGGTTTTTTGTTCTTGGACGCTGGCATGACCTTGGCGAATGGTTAGGGTGTCGCCCACTTGTAGTTCTTTACTCGTTTTTATTTTTTGACCGTTCATGTGGACTTTTCCGCCTTCTATCGCTTCTTTGGCAAGGGTGCGAGTGCGAAAAAATCGTGCCGCCCACAGCCATTTGTCGGCACGGACTTTATTTAGGGTTTGGGGTTCTTGATTGGTTTGGTTTTTCATGGGGTGTCCAGTATTTTTATAACATCAAAGGTTTCAAACAATAACCACATTTTATCATCAAATACCCCAAACCGCTCAAAAAATTCTTGATGAGCCGTCCGCCAAAAATCAAGCGACAAATCGCCTTCGCCTTCTTGACGTGCCAATTTTTCATCAACATCACAAAAGCGAATGATGAATTGGGCGGTGTTTTGGATAACACAGCGTGGGCGGTTTTGTCCGTCTGTGATGACTTGTAGGCTACCAACGGGATAAGCTGGCTCGTCCAAATGCCAATGCAGAGCGGTGCAAGTGGCTCGCTTTTTGCCGTCTAGGACAAGCCCTACAAGTTCGTCTGCCATTTGGGGGCTGTCGCCAAATGACCAATGGGGCAGGGCGGTAATGTCCAAATTGTCGGTGCTCATATTGCCAAATTTGTCAAACATAAGTGCTTCTAATTTAAAAAATTGCCATTAGGACAACCTAATGGCAATCTTGAATTGTTAATTACATTTTCTCAACCGTCTTAATGCCGAGTAAATCCAAGCCTGTTTTTAAAGTCTTAGCGGTCAAATCTGCCAGTTGCAGACGGCTGTTTTTGGTGTCATCATCTGCCGACAGTATCGGACAGGCTTCATAAAACGATGAAAAAATACCAGCCAATTCATACAGATAGCCACACAACACATGGGGCGTACCGTCTTTGGCGACTTGGCGTAGGGCTTCTTCAAATTGTAGCAATTTGACCGCCAATGCTCGCTCTTTGTCGTCCGTGATGACAATCTCGCCTGTTAGTGTGTCAGGATTTACCCCTGCTTTGGCAAAAATAGAACGCACACGGGTGTAAGCGTACTGCATATAAGGGGCGGTGTTGCCTTCAAAGTTTAACATACTGTCCCAGTCAAACACATAATCGGTCGTGCGGTGCTTGGATAGGTCGGCATATTTGACCGCTCCAATGGCAACCGCATCAATGAGTGCCGTCCGCTCATCGGCAGTTACGTCTCGGTTTTTGCTGTCTATCAAGACGGTGGCACGGGCAACCGCTTCATCAAGCAGGTCGGCAAGTTTGACCGTACCGCCTGTACGAGTTTTGAATGGTTTGCCGTCTTTACCAAGCATCATGCCAAAATTGTGATGTTCTAATTTGAACGTATCGGGTACAAATCCGCCAAGCCGTGCAATCGCCCACGCCTGTGCCATGTGCGGGGCTTGACGAGTGTCAGAATAGACAATGGCACGGTCAGCGTGTAAGGTGTGATAGCGATAGCTTGCGGCGGCGATGTCGGTGGTGGTGTACAAAAATCCGCCGTCTTTTTTCTGAATGATGATACCAAGTGGCTCGCCTTCTTTGTTTTTAAATTCGGGCAGATATACCACGGTCGCTCCGTCATCTTCTACCGCCACGCCTTTTTCTTTTAAGGTTTTGACGATGTCGGGGAGCATGGGGTTATATAGGCTCTCGCCCATGATGTCTTTATCGGTTAGGGTTACGTTTAGGCGTTCGTAACTGGCTTGGTTCTGGCTCATGGTAATGGCAACGAGTTTTTGCCACATGGCAAGGCAATACTCATCGCCACTTTGGAGCTTGACCACATAGCCACGAGCTTTTTCAGCAAAGTCGGCATCGCTGTCATAAGTCGCTTTGGCATCACGATAAAAGGCTTCTAGGTCAGATAATTCCATATCGGACGCATTTTCATTTTGCATTTTTTCAAGGTAGGCGATGAGCATACCAAACTGCGTCCCCCAGTCGCCCACATGGTTGGCACGAATGACGGTGTCGCCCAAAAACTCAAGCACTCTCACCGAGCTGTCGCCAATAATGGTAGAACGCAAATGCCCAACGTGCATCTCTTTGGCAACGTTTGGCGATGAATAGTCAATGACAACCGTCTCAGTGTGGTCGGATGTAATGCCCAAGCGGTCGGACGTGCGAGCGGTGTGAGCGGACTTGGCTAGAAAATCATTGTCAAGAAAGATGTTGATAAAGCCCGGCCCTGCGATTTCTAATTTTTCGGCAATGCCGTCCAAGACTTGGCTATTTGCCAGTTCATCAAGCACTTTTTGGGCAAATTCTCGTGGGTTTGTGCCAAGTTTTTTGGCGACGCTCATCACGCCATTGGCTTGGTAATCGCCAAACTGGGGCTTGCCTGATTGCTTGATGACAGGGTCGGTGTCTTTGTCCGCCCCTGCGTTTATCATGGCGGTTTGTAGGTGGGTGTGAAGTAGGGATTGGATAGTCATGACAGCTCTTAAAAGTGATGTTAAAACTTAAAACGGATTATTATACTAAAAATAAAGCGGTTTTGGCAAAAATCATCACAAAACCGCTTGGGGGGCTAGTCTAGGCGTTTGCCTGTTTTGTCTATATAAAAAGTTTCGCCATTTAGTATTACTAAGGTATTGCCAGTTTCAAAACTTTGAACTATATCATAGATAGCAGGCATGACCATGTTTCCTGACTTATCTATAAAACCCCATTTGCCATTTTGTTTTACTCCTGCCAAACCGTCTGAAAAGCCCCAAGCAAAATCGTATTGAATGGGAATAACCACTTTACCTGTTTTATCTACAAAACCGTATTTATTATTTTGTTTTACGAGCGCCAAACCGTTTTTAAAATCATAAATATCATCATATTCAATAGGAACAACCACTTTACCTGTTTTATCTATAAAACCATGTTTACCATTTTGTTGTACTTTTGCCAAGCTCTTTGAAAAAGACCAAGCAATATCATATTCAAAGGGGATAACCACTTTTCCTGTCCTATCAACATAGCCATATTTGCCATTTTGTTCTATAAATGCCAAATCTTCTGAAAAATTCCCAAGCCACCCATATTCAATGGAGATAAATGCTTTACCTGTTCTATCTATAAGTAGGCGTTCTTTGTTTAGTAAAACAGAGGCTGTACCGTCTTCAAAATGCCTAGCATCATCGTATTGAATGGGAATAACCACTTTGCCTGTTTTATCAACATAGCCGTATTTGCCATTTTGTTTTACAAGTGCCAAATCTTCTGAAAAACTCCAAACTTCATCATATCGAATAGGAACAATCACCCTGCCTGTTGTATCTAAAAAACCGTATTTGCCATCTTGTTGTACTCTTATAGTGTCATCTAAAAAACTCCAAATGTCATCATATTGCACAGGGGCGACAATCCTGCCTATGTTATCAATCAAGCCGTATTTATCATTTTGTTTTACGAGTACCAAGTCGCCTACTAGAAAGCTCTCCATGTCATCATAATAAATAGGAACAACTACCATGCCTGTTTTATCAATATACCCCCATTCGCCTTCTTGTTTTACTTTTGCCAGTCCTTCTGCAAAATCCCAAGTCAAATCATATTGAACGGGAATGACGATTTCACCCGTTTTGTCAATAAAGCCATATTTGCTGTTCTTTTGTACAACCGCCAAGTCTTCTGATAAACAACCCACATAATCATACCCCCGTTACCTTTGGCATTTCACACGCCAAAGCAGGTAAGGATAAAAGGGATAGGGCGATGAGAAGGGGGTTTGGAAGTTGTTTCATGGTTATCGCCAATTAAGATAAGTTAGGAAAAATAAGAGAAATTCTCCCTATCTTAGCGGATTTTGGATATAGAGACAAGCCAAAATGTACCCACAACAAAACCCTGCCAATGGACAGGGTTTTGGGGTGCTTTAAGGCTTCTTTTTTAATCAGCTTCTGAGCGCCTGCTCGCCTGCCTTCACCACCACGCTCGGCTTTAAAGGCATGAGCGGGGCGACTAGGGCGACTTTTAGGACTTCGTCAATGGTCTCAACCGCTTGAATGGTCAAGCCTTCTTTGACGTTGTCAGGAATGTCAGCAAGGTCAGGCTCGTTGGACTTGGGGATAAGCACATGCTTGATACCGCCACGGTGGGCGGCAAGCAGTTTTTCTTTGAGACCGCCAATTTTTAGCACTTTACCACGCAAAGTAACTTCGCCTGTCATGGCGATGTCGGCACGAATGGCAATGCCTGTAAAGGCGGACACCAAAGCGGTGGTTAGAGCGATACCTGCGGACGGACCGTCTTTGGGCGTGGCACCTTCGGGCATATGCACATGAATGTCGGTGTCTTTGAACTTATCATAGCTGATACCAAAGCGTTCGCCTCCTGCTCGCACCACGCTCATGGCGGCACGGATAGACTCTTTCATGACATCGCCAAGCGACCCTGTAAAGACAAGCTCGCCCTTGCCCTGCATGGTGGCGGTCTCAATGGTCAGTAGCTCACCGCCCACCGATGTCCACGCAAGCCCTGTAATCCGCCCAATCTCAGGCTCTTTTTCTGCCAAGCCAAAGTCAAAGGGTTTAACCCCCAAATAATCGGCAATGTTGTCGTCCGTTACCGATAACGGCTCAATTTTCGTGCCTTTTTTGGGTTTAATGCCATAAGTCTCAACCTGCGAACGCACCGCTTTACGGCTGATTTTGTTAATCTCACGTTCAAGGTTACGCACGCCTGCCTCACGAGTATAGTGGCGGATAATGCTAAGAATGGCATCATCGGTAATGTCCAGCTCATCTTTACCAAGTCCGTTTTGTTCTAGGGCTTTGGGGGTGAGATAGTTGTGAGCGATGTTCATTTTTTCGTCTTCGGTGTAGCCGGGCAGACGAATGACTTCCATGCGGTCAAGCAAGGCTGGCGGTATGTTCATGCTGTTGGCAGTACAGATAAACATGACCTCCGACAAATCCAAATCTAAGTCAAGATAATGGTCATTAAAACTGTTGTTTTGAGATGGGTCAAGCACTTCTAGTAAAGCAGACGCAGGGTCGCCACGATAATCCTGTGCCATTTTGTCAATTTCATCAAGCAAAAATAGCGGATTTTTAACTTCTACTTTTGCCAAGGACTGTACGATTTTACCAGGCATCGCTCCGATATAGGTACGTCTATGCCCACGAATCTCAGCTTCATCACGCACACCGCCCAACGCCATACGCACAAACTTACGCCCTGTGGCACGAGCGATACTCTCGCCAAGCGACGTTTTACCAACCCCTGGGGGACCTACTAGGCACAGGATAGGGCCTCGCAGTTTTTTGACACGAGATTGCACCGCTAGGTACTCAACAATGCGGTCTTTGACATCATCTAGCCCATAGTGGTCTTTGTCGAGGGTTTCTTTGGCTTTATTTAGGTCAATAGACACCTTGCTTGCTTTTTTCCATGGGGTGTCAAGTATCCACTCCACATAGCCACGCACCACAGACGCCTCCGATGAGCTTGGGGGCATTTGCTTTAACTTTTTAAATTCGGTTTCGGCTTTTTTGCGGACATCATCAGGTAGGTCGGCTTCTTTTAGGCGTTTTTCAAGCTCGCCATCTTCTTCGTCCGCCCCGTCATTTAAATCGGACAGCTCGGATTTAATCGCTTTCATTTTTTCATTTAAAAAATACTCACGATGATTATTTTCCATTTGCTTACGCACGGTTTCTTGGAGTTCATTTTCAAGCGACTGCTCGGCATGATTGCTCACAAAAAACTCGGTCAGCGTGTGGTAATAATCCATAATGTCGCCATCTTCAAGGAGTGTTTGTTTCTTGTCAAGGGGCATGGACACCCGAGTGGCGATAAAGTACATGAGTTCGGTCAAGTCGCTAATCTTGCCTGCCACACGGGTAATCTCACGCCCGTTGCGTAGGTTCTCTTCGGCAAAACTGGCAAAAAAATCCATCAATACCTTTTTGTGAGCTTCTTTGTCATCATCGCCGAGCGTGTCGGTAACAGGCTGTTCATGAAATACCGCCACAAAAGCGTTATGTGTCTCATCAATATCAACGCCTGCCACTTCGGCACGAGTCTGTCCTTCGATGAGTACTTTTAGGCAGTTTTCGTCAGCGTCGTGGGGCATGGTGCTAATGACTCTGCACACCGTGCCAAAGCGGTAGAGATTGTCGGTGTTAATCTCTTCTGACAGCGAGTCTTTTTGTGAGACCACAAGCAGATGACCATCAAAGCTCTCATTGGCAAGCTGTATGGCGTTAATGGACTGCTCACGCCCCACAAATAGGGCGATTTGCATGTGTGGATAGACCACGACATCACGCACGGCAAGTAGGGGCAAGGTTTGGTTATCAGACATGATAAACTCCAAATAAATTCTTATAATGTCAGCCTGTTATGGTGGCGGGCGTGGCAAATTGCAAGGCAGTGCGATGATTTTATGAAAAATTGGGTCAAAAATCGTATTGTTGTTTATAAATTGTTTATAACATGGTCAATGCCAAAAGCCAAATCATGCCATAAAGTACACTTGTCCGTTTTGCTTTATTTTGCTATATTATTCAAAATTCTAAAAATATCTATCAATTTTTTAAATGATAAAAGGAAAAACCATGCAAATCATTAATAAACCAACATCGGCTTATGTCGGTGCGTCTTGGGCGGTGCTGGGCGTGGGTGTGCTTGGCTTCTTGGTTGGTCTGTGGAATGCCGAGATGATGTTAAACGAAAAGGGTTATTATTTTGCGGTGTTGGCATTGGGGCTGTATGCGGCGATTAGCCTACAAAAGACCATTCGTGATAAAGCAGAAAATATCCCTGTGTCGGGGATTTATTATGGCATTAGTTGGGTGGCGTTGGGGCTTGCGGTGTTACTGATGACCGTGGGTCTATGGAACGCCACTTTGCTACTTAGCGAGAAGGGTTATTATTTTATGGCGTTTACCTTGTCGCTCTTTGCGGTGATTACCATTCAAAAGAACATTCGGGACTTGCAAGCGGTCAAGGAGTATGAAAATCCTTATGAGCAGGGCGATGTCTTTTTGGAAAAAGATGTTTTTTCAAAAGAAAAAGGGTAAGTGTTTTTAGCTCCTATCTTTTCGCCAAAATATGCAAATACCGCCCCATTTGCCAAAAAGGGTGGGTTTGGGAATAGTTAAGCTCCATTGCCACGACATCATCAGGGTTGTTGTGTCCGCCACGTTTTAAGGGAGCGTAGTCAGAAAACACTCGTATCCCCGACTGGCAAAGGGTGGTATATCCCCCGTCATCAAGCCATGATTTGACCGTGTCATAAGATACAGGATTGTTTGGGGTTAGGCTTTTATTGTCGGCAGGCTTGGGGCGTTCTAATTGATAAAAATTGCCCATAATAAGGTTGCGATAAATCATGCTGGCAGGGTTATAAAAGCACAACGACAAATAACCATCATCGGCCAAAAATTCATCAAAAAACGCCATGATTTTGGCAGGTTCGCCAAGCCATTCTAGGACAGCATGGCATAAGATTAGGTCAAATGTTTGTCCCTTTAAAAGGCTTGTGAGTTCTTGATAAGGAGCCACGATAAAACGGGGCGAAACGTTAAGCTTACAAGCGGTGGTTTGGGCTTTTTGTATCATCTCATCGGAGATGTCGCTGATGATGACGTCATGACGGGTGGCAAGGTTTAGGCTGATTTGGGCAAGTCCTGCTCCCACGTCCAACGCCCGAAGCGGACGGTTGGGTAAATGCTCAGACAAATCTCGCTCTAACACGGCAAGGCGGATTTGACCTTTGAGACCGCCATAGACTTTTTTGGCAAAATGGTCGGCAATGTCATTAAAATTACGGTCATTAAAATGGGCGTGGGGGATAGGCTGATTCATGATAAAAAATAATTTGGCAAATAGGTTTGGCGTGGTATAATGGCTACGTTTTGCCTTGATGATACCGCCTTGTTGGGCGTCATTGTATCAAGTGGCGACCACTTTTTAAAGTTATTTTATAAGTGAATTTTAAACCAAATTTGAGATAAGCCATGAAAACGTTTAACCATTTAGCCTGTGTGTCTGCCGTTGCCCTTGCATTGACTGGCATGGTTGGTTGCACTAAAAAAGACAGTCTTGAGCCACAAGCCGAGGCAGAGATTGAGGTTGCGACCCCCGAAGTGGTCGATCGTCCTGCGGTGGTCTGTGATGATGTCAGCCTAAAAAACCGTGTCGTCAGCCTTGTGCGTGATGAGCTCTACACCGCATCTGTGCGTGGACTGGGCAATGGGGCGAGTGATGAGCTGTCATTGCAGTTAAAGGCACGCCTGTCGGGGCTAGACATTGACCTGCAAAACGTCAGCGAAGACGGTGGTGAGTGCCGTGGACAGCTTCATGTCGTCCTGCCTAACGAAGAGATTGCCTTTGCCAATAAGACGTTTAGCGGGGCAGGCGTGGCAAGCCTAGAAGACCAAGCCATCGAAAAAGACGTGAGTCTCATGGGTGGTAATCGTCTGGTGGGAGATTTTGTCTTCCAAGCGGACGGCGAGGCGCTTGCCATTGATAACAATACACCCGTCATCGCACTGGCGTCTGAAACCATGGCGACAGCGGTGCGTTCGATGAATCGCCAAAACCAAGCCAATGCCAAACGTGAAACTGCCCAAATTGGCAAATCATTAAGCGACATCGTGCCTGCCCCAACGGTGCAAATCCGCCCTGTGGAATTGCCATCAGTGCCTGAACCTACCCAGACACCAAGACCTGAGGAGGCGATTTTGCAGCCTGAGGATGTCCCAAGTGGCACACCACAAAATACCGAGCCAAACCCAGAGCCCAAACCTGAACCAAAGTCCGAACCAAGATCTGAGACCAAGCCAAAAGCGGATACCCAAGCTCAAACAGAGTCCAAGCCAATAGCTGAGCCTAAAACTGAACCCAAACCCGAGCCTAAGGCAGAAAAGCCTGCCAGTAACGAGATTACCATCGTTGAGACGGATGAGACTTACTAATCTTTTGTGGTAAGTGATAAAAAGGCAAGATACCCCAAAGTGATTTGGGGTATTTTTTTGTGGTGCTTTTTAAAGTCAAAATTTATCCATTGTCCTAATAATGCTCATCAATGTCAAGGATGAGTATGCTTGATGAGTTTGCCTGTGGTGTCATAAAAATAAACCCCATCTTTTTTAATGGCTTTGATGTATTGTGGGTTATCATCCATGTCAAGGTCAGATGTAAGACCCGTCAAAAATGGATAAATGCCGTCATATTCAAAAGGCAATATCACGTTGCCAGTGGTGTCTATTAGTCCCACTTGACCGCTTGATTTATAAAAATCAGGAGCGATGATAAAAAAATCCTTACCTTGAAATGTATTGATGTCATCCCTAAAAATCTCATGCTTATCAGGGTAGGTTAATTCAAAAATTTTTTCGCCTTGACTGTTGTACAAACAAGACGTGTTGTCCATCACCGCATTAAAAAACATATCGCCACTGTCGCTTTTAAGCATATAAATGACGTTGTATTTAAAATCAATCACGGTTTCATTATTTAAATTGATGATGCCATATTTGCCATTTTTATATAAACCTGAAAATCCTTGATAAAACATGACTAGGTTGTCATGCATGGGTGTGATGATTTCATGACCGTGTGCGTCTATCACACCATACAGCCCGTCTTTTTCGACAGTAAATACATCATCGTGCCCATTGATGATGTTATCATAACGCCCAAATGGCACAATCATTCTGCCTTTGGTATCAACCAAGGCGTATCGCATTCTCTCATCAATGATGGTTGCAGTATCAGACTCATCGCTTGCCTTTAACTTATCTAAGCCGTCAAGGTTCAAGGTGGTAATGACAAAAGACTGGGGGCTGACATCGGTGGCGATGGCTTGTAAGCTTTCGGGGATATGGATTTTGTGGTAAATATTATCTAGCAATAATTTGCCGTCTTTGTCTATCATGCCCAAAGGGTAGGGGGCTTGACCAAAAGGGGTTTGGACATAATTACCGACCCGAGCAAGCCTTTGGTGATTTGGACATTCTACAAATTCAAAATCGGCAGAAGGCTTTATGCAGGCTTCTGTATTTTGCAGTAGCACATGGTCAAAATGTACGCCATATAACACAACGTCTCTGACGTTATCCAAGGTCTTGATATCGGAAAAATCATTTGGGTTATAGACATTGACTGCCGATGCACACATGGCATAGCCAAGTAATGCCAGTGGTAAATATCTCATGTGATGACCTTGGTTAATTTTTGGTAAATTATAGCACTTTCCCCCAAATTCTGCTATGATAAAGGCTTTTATTTACACCAGTTACCCAAAAGGCACACCATGAGCGATTTACACCTTTATAACACCCTATCGGCACAAAAAGAGCGGTTTGTTCCTATCCATGACGGCAAAGTGGGTATGTACGTCTGTGGCATGACGGTGTACGATTATTGTCATATCGGACACGCTCGGGTCATGGTGAGCTTTGATGTGATTTATCGTTGGTTGTCTCGTTATTTTGACGTGAACTACGTCCGCAACATCACCGACATTGATGACAAAATTATCAAACGAGCAGGCGAAAACGGCGAAACCATTGGCGAGCTGACCGAGCGTTTTATCAAAGCCATGCACGAAGATGCTGACCGTCTAGGGTGCTTACGTCCGACCAGCGAACCCAAAGCGACCGACCACATTCCCCAGATGCTGGATATGATAAATACCTTACATTCCAAAGACTTAGCCTATCAGGGGGCAAGTGGCGATGTGTATTATAAGGTGGCAAATTTCCCCGACTATGGCAAACTCTCCAAACGCAAACTTGCCGACATGCAAGCAGGGGCAAGGGTGGAGACGGTGGACGACAAGGACAACCCTTTTGACTTTGTGCTGTGGAAATCCGCCAAACCGTCCGAACCGCATTGGCAAAGTCCGTGGGGCTTGGGTCGCCCTGGTTGGCACATTGAGTGCAGTGCGATGAGTACCTGCTGTTTGGGCGAGAGTTTTGACATTCATGGCGGTGGGCATGATTTGCAGTTTCCGCACCATGAAAACGAAATTGCCCAAAGCGAAGGGGCGACAGGCAAACCCTACGCCAACAACTGGCTACACGTTGGTTTTGTCAATGTGGACGGAGAAAAAATGAGCAAATCCTTAAACAACTTCTTTACCATTCGTGAAGTGTTGCAGGATTTTCATGCCGAGACCATTCGCTTTTTTATTCTATCTAGTCATTATCGCAGTCCGATTAACTTCTCAGACACCGCCCTAAAAGAAAGCCACACCGCCTTATCACGCCTATATCACGCCCTAAAACCGTTTGATGCGGTAGGCACGGACGAGACAGCGTGGGGAAGTGAGTACGGGCAAGCCTTTGTGCGTGCGATGAATGACGACTTTAACACCGCCCAAGCGGTGAGTATCTTGTTTGAGATTGCAGGCGAGATAAATAAAGCGGTCAAGGCGGACGACATGGCAGGCGGACAGCGATTTGCCGTGATGTTAAAGACCCTAGCAAGCGTGCTAAATATCGCCCAAACCGCCCCCCAAACCTTTTTGCAAGCCCAAATTGGCGATGAGAGCATTTCTGAAAGCGAGATTTTGGCGATGATTGATAAACGCAAACAAGCCAAAGCTGATAAGGATTTTGCCCTTGCCGACCAAATCCGTGCCGAGCTAAAAGAAAAAGGCGTGGAGCTAGAAGACAGCAGGGCGGGGACGAGCTGGCGGAGAATTTAAGTTATTTTTGAGGAGATTTTAAGTGTTTACCGTAGATAGACAAACCAATTCCATTTCTGAAATTTCATCAAAAAAATTTGCCGAATTAGGTTTTTCGGAGCTTAGTCATTTGCAAGTTTGGATTGAAAAGAATCCACATTCGTTAGGAGAGGATTTACTTTTTATCCAAAAAGAATTTGATGGATTTGATGGCACTAAGGAGCGTTTAGATTTATTGGCGTTGGATAAAGAAGGTAATTTGGTTATTATTGAAAATAAACGTGATGATAGTGGTCGTGATGCTACATGGCAAGCGTTAAAATATGCATCTTATTGCTCTACTTTGTCAAAATATCAAATTAAAGATATTTATCAAAAGTATCTAGTTCAAAATGGCATGAGTGAAAAAGACCCCGAAGAATCAATATCGGATTTTCTTGATGTGGATAGCTTTGATGATATTCAATTAAATAAAAATCAACGTATCATTTTAATTTCAGGAGACTATCGAAAAGAAGTAACTTCAACTGTACTTTGGTTAATGACAAAATGCAATATGCGTATTCAATGTTTTAAAGCTACACTTTATGAATTGAATGAGCAGGTCTTTTTGGATATGGAGCAAATTATTCCTATTAAAGAAACGGAAGAGTTTATGATTAGAATGGCTGAAAAAAATCAAGAAGAGCAAATTATTCAAAACAATTTACGAGATAGACATATAGAGTTTTGGAATTTAGTTATCAGTCAATGCAAAGATAAAAATTTTCATCTGTTTTCTGAAATTAGCCCATTGCCACAGAATTGGATTTCGGCAGGAGCAGGTATTTCTGGATTAAGTTTTAATTTGGTTTTTAATAAAAACTGTGCAAGGGTGGAACTGTATATTTCAATTACCAGTCAAGCTGAGAAAAATAAATTGATTTTTGATACATTGCATGAGCAAAAAGAGAGTATTGAAAAAGAGATAGGAGCTTTAATTTGGGGAAGGTTGGATAATAAAAATGCTTGTCGAATCAAAAAGGAGTTGTCAGGCGTTGGATTGGCTGATAAAGACACTTGGCAAAAAGCAGTTGATTTTCTGATTGATGAAATGAAGGTGCTTTCTCAGGTATTTAAACCTTGTATTGAACATATTAGAAAGAATGTATTGCAATAAATTTTAAAGTTTCATTAGTAAGGAATAGATGGTAATAAAACGCCCATGATTATTACCCATATCATCGCCTTATTATTGGCGGTGGTAGTGCATTGTTGGCAAATGATGTGATGACATTTGGCGGATTGATGGTGCTGGGTATGATGATGTTTGTGATGACTGCTTATATTGTCTTTGCCAAAGAAGCCAAAAAAGTCGCTGACGGTATTTTTGCCGTGCTGTTTTTTGTGGTGGGGGTTTGGGTGTTTTGGTTTGGTGGTGCTTTGTTTGCCTTTTTGTTTGGCTCTAACTGCTTTATCGATAACACTGGGATACAACGTTGTGTCATGCCAACAGGTCATATGTTGGTAGGATTTGCCGTTGCATTTATCGCCACGCCTTTGTCTTGGCGGTTTTACAAAACCAAACGCACTCAAAGAAGTGAGATGATATGGCTGTTGGCGATAGTGATCGGTTGGGCGGTGGGGCTATTGATAAATGTGTTGGGGGTGTAATGGTTTATTGTTTAGTGATATTAACAGCTTTACGTCATTATTTATGGGTGATTTTAATACATAAAACCAAATAATAAAGATGTTAATTTTCAATATCTATTTGGCTATTAAAAATTTGATACAACTCATCTTTCTTTTTTGTGTCTGATATTTCATCCAATAAATCTCTTGATTTTTGAATATACGCCACATTTCCAGCATTTATTTCAGACAGATAGTAAGACAAAATTTCTTTTGGGTTGTCTTTTTTGTTATAGTTATTTTTCTTAATTTCTTCTTTTGCTTTTTTGGCGATATGAGAAAAGCAATTTGTTACCTTATCATTGTCGTAATTATTGATTTTCATAAGTTGGCATTTATAAATAAGTAACCAATGATCGGGGTTTTTCCTAAGAACTTCATCAATAAAATCTATGGCTTTGTGAACATCTGTTAATGTATATATTTGTAATAATGCTTTGTATTTTTCATTCTCATCATTCATGCGATCTGCTTCTGGCACCAAGTCCAACAACAGTCTTTTCGTTTTTTCGTTATCATCAATGACGCTATTTATTGCGATGTCATTTATTTTTTGTATGACATAACGGTCGTACTCTTGTCTGTATTAGTAGTATTAATTTTTGAAGTGACATGATGCTGAGTTTTATCATAACCGCAAGATAACAATGAAGTCATTAATATTGTTATAATAATAAATTTCATTATATTTTCTCCGTATTTATATAAAATTCATATATGGCAGAGCTTGCGATGGGAGACATTCAACCTGTATTAAATTTCTGTTATCAACGACTGAATCTCATCAGTGCTTGTTTGCTTGGGTCACAGTCGCCATCACGCACATCTACGACAGTTACCCCTTCATCAATAAAAGTGTGAGCCGAACAGCGATTGCCAAAGGTCTTGGTAAACTGTTGTCCGTTTTGTTCAAGCGTGGCACACACAGGCATATATTCCATGGTGCAATGTCGTATGGGCTTTTTTAGTTTTGGCATGCCATGATTAAAAGGTGTGTCATCATGAGTGGGCTGGGAGATGGTGGTGGAGACAGAAGAGGTGCTAGGCGTAGAACAGGCGGTAATGGACAGCACCATGCCTAGTGCCAAAATAAGATGTTGGGTTTTCATTGCTGTATTCCAAAATGGGGTAAGGGTTGATGTGATGTTTTATGGTGCGTACCAAGTACCTTTCTTGGCACCTTATTCACACGCCCCATTATCTACCTTGATGACTTTGGTATCTTTTGGGATAAAACTGTGAGCCGAACAGCGATTGCCAAAGGTCTTGGTAAACTGTTGTCCGTTTTGTTCAAGCGTGGCACACACAGGCATATATTCCATGGTGCAAACAGGCTGTTCAACATCAAGCGTGGGCTTTGGGGTGGTGGGTGTATTGGTGTTATCCGCAGTGTTTGGGGCGGTGCAAGCGGTTAATGCTAAGGCACAGGTAAGAATAAAGTATCTCATAATTAGTCCAAAGTTGGTCTGTATTGGATGGGATGGTAAGCCCTATTATAAATCATAAAAAAACATTTGCCAAATCGGATAATCTGGCGTATAATGCACCGCTAATTTTACACGCACAAACCGATACACAATGCTAAAACGAACAAGCAACCGTATATCCAAAGGCTAGGCAGATGACTGCTTAGCCTTTTTCGGTTTTTTGATGTGTATTTTTTTCATTTTTTGCCATAAGGGGCTGTTATGTTAAGACTAAGTTATGAAGCATTGACCTTTGATGATGTACTGCTACTACCTGCTTATTCAGAAGTGTTACCCAAAGATGTGAGTCTATCCACTCGCCTGACTCGTGAGATTAACCTAAATTTGCCAATCCTATCGGCGGCGATGGACACCGTTACCGAATCAAAAATGGCAATCGCCATGGCACAGCTTGGCGGTATGGGTATTATCCACAAAAATATGGACATCGCTCGTCAAGCCAGCCGTGTCCGCCATGTCAAAAAGTTTGAAGCAGGCACAGTTGCCGACCCCATTACTGTAAGCCCCGACACAAGCGTGGGCGAGCTACTTCGCATTACTCGTGAAAACCACATCTCAGGCGTGCCTGTGGTGGATGACAACCGTCAAGTGGTGGGGATTGTAACGCACCGTGATTTGCGTTTTGAGACCAACCTTGACCAACCTGTCAAAAATGTGATGACCCCAAAAGATAAGCTCGTTACCGTCAAAGAAGGCGAATCTACCGAGAACATCAAACGCTTACTGCACACGCACCGCATTGAAAAAGTGATTGTGATTGATGATGAATTTCGCCTAAAAGGGCTAATTACTGTCAATGATTTTAGCAAAGCCGAAAACAACCCGAACGCTGCCAAAGATGCCCAAGGTCGCTTGCGTGTGGGGGCGGCAGTTGGTACAGGGGCGGACACCGAAGCTCGTGTGGAAGCGTTGGTGGAAGCGAACGCGGACGTGATTGTGGTGGATACCGCTCACGGTCATAGCCGTGGCGTGATTGACAAAGTCGCCTTTGTCAAGAAAAAATACCCCCATATTCAAGTCATCGGCGGTAACATTGCCACAGGCGATGCTGCCCTTGCTCTGCTAGACGCTGGGGCGGACGCTGTCAAAGTCGGCATTGGACCTGGCTCTATCTGTACCACTCGTATCATCGCAGGCATTGGCGTGCCACAGATTAGTGCCATTGATAATGTGGCGACTGCCTTGCAAGAGCGTATTCCGCTCATCGCTGACGGTGGTATTCGTTTTTCTGGCGACATGGCAAAGGCTCTGGCGGCAGGGGCAAGCTGTATCATGGTGGGCGGACTCTTAGCAGGGACAGAAGAAGCCCCTGGGGAGATGGAGCTGTATCAAGGTCGCTATTATAAGGCGTATCGTGGCATGGGGTCGCTTGGGGCGATGAGCGGACAAAATGGCTCGTCTGACCGCTATTTCCAAGATGCCAAAGAAGGCGTGGAAAAACTTGTCCCAGAAGGCATTGAAGGGCGTGTGCCATACAAAGGCTCGGTAACAGGCATCATCAATCAGCTTGCGGGCGGTCTGCGTTCGTCCATGGGTTATACAGGCTGTGCCACCATCGAAGAGCTACGCACCAAACCTGAGTTTATCAAAGTAACATCGGCAGGCATGAAAGAGTCGCACGTTCATGATGTGCAGATTACCAAAGAAGCTCCGAATTATCGTCAAAGTTAAAGACTTATCAAAGCCAATTTGCAAGATGATAAAATCCGCTCAATCAAGGTTGGGCGGATTTTTGTTATAGCGTATATATCTTGTATGCAACCCATACCGCCCCAATCGCCATAACCGTCCAATACACTTTGGCGGTTGATGTCATGCGTTCGTCATTACCGATATAAAACGGCTCATAACGTGGCGGTGTTGTGCCTTTATGAATTTGTTTGATGAGTGCAAAAATCTCTTTCTCGTTGATGAGTGTTCGTCCATAACGGCAAGTATTTAATACCAAAAATTCATCATCGCCTGTCTTTAAGCTTATATCCATGCGATACACCATAAATCCAAAACGGTGATTTGCTTGAATGTGCAGTGATAAATCCGCAATGTCGTCAAACTCTATGAGTTTATCATTAAAAATACCCCGACCAATGATATAATCTTTATCAATGATAAGCATGGGTTTTTTGGTGATTAAATTTTTTAAAAAGATAATCAGAAAAAATAACCAAAACAAGCCCGATAATAAAATAGCCCCATTGATAAACCAACTACCAACATCAGATAACACATACCAAAAACAATAAGTCGCCCCGATACAAACGGCAAAAATAAAAAGCTGTATCACAAGGGAGCGTTGGGTAGGATATAGATATAGGGGCAAGCGAAAATTAACCATGTTTTTACCGTCATTTCATCAAATGACCAACAACCAATATCAGCACCACAAAACCAATCATAAACAATCCCCATGTTGTCATTCGGTCATGAATGTCCATATCAAAATCTTCAAATGTGGGCGGTATGTTGCCTTGATGAACTTGATTGATAAGATGAAAGATTTCTTTTTCATTTATCATTACTGTTTCATATTTCATACTTCTAATCGGCAGGTGTAATTTTTTGCCAGTATTTAATAAGATAGCAATATGCCAATGTTTCACGTCTTGATGAGTATGATAATCCAATTCTAACGAGCGAATGTCTTTAAAAGCAATGGCGTTATTTTTATTAAATAATCTTTTTAATAATTCATGTCCGCCACTAATGCGATAACGGGCAATTACCAAAACGGGCTTGGGGTTGATGAAAGAGATGATACATACCAAGACAATCAATGCTCCAAAAGCCATGAATATAATAGAGATGACAATAATAAACCATTCGTCAGCAATCACACTAACAGTCCGCCCAAGCCAAAACATCGCACTGCCAAAAGCCAAAGAAAATAGCAGGAATTTATTGGAATGATAAAGCTCTATCGGTAGGGGGATTTTATTGCTCATGCGTGTTTAATTCCCATGATAATCGCCAATAATAGCATACTTGTCATAAAGACAATCATCAATAAACCGCCTACATTGACTCTGTCAAAAATTCCCATTTTTGTTGTGGGAATGATTAAAACATCTCGACCCTGATAGGCTTGATTGATTAGGTCAAATAGCTGTTTTTCATCAAGATGTAAATGATTGTGGCGATAGGCATTCAAAGATATTTGTTGTATATCATTATTTTTATGGATTTGTATGTGCCAAAATTTAAAATCACGATAGCTTTGATAATCCAATATGCCAACATCTTGGTTGTGGGCTTGAATATCCCTAAAATAAATTGCTTGCTGTGTGATGTGAAAAAATGAAAGGTGGTCTTTATCAATAACAAAGAAAAACTCATCTCTGACCACTTTAAAAAACTGATAAAAAGCAAAACCCAAAGCAATCAAAAATAAAACACCAAATAAAATTCTGATAAAAAATTCATCTTTGGCAACCCAAAATCCCAAACCAAATAATACCGCCAAAAAAATATAAAACACAATCAACACCCAATGCACTCGCTTTTTGGGGTATAAGATTAAGGGTAGGGGGATTTTATCGCTCATGGTTATGTCTGGGGTAATTTAAAATGCTATCATAAGGGCGAATAATTTATATCCGCCCCTAACAATCTTTTTAAGATACCATTGGTTTTAAAATATCATTAACGCTACTTTTTAATCCCTGTGTATTTCTCAAAATTCTCGGCATAATCATCGATATTATCGCTAAGCATTTTTTGGTATCGCTCGGTATAAAAAGCGATAATGTCCACTTTTTCTTTGACAAAATCCGACCCCTTGACAAAACCAATGCTCGCTGCTGACACCGCAAAACGAGCAGCGGCATAAGTCAAAGACGCTGCCACTTGCCCTGCGTGGGAGTTTGGCGATAATTGGCTGTTGGCAAGGGTAATCACGCTGTCCGCCCGCTCAAAAAAGGCATTGGCATCTTGGGGTAATTCGGCGGTGTTGTTGGTCATTTGTTCGTTAAGGTTTGACATAAATTTTCCATAAGGTTGATAAAAATTAACAAAAGCCAGTTTTTGACTGGCTTTTATAGATAAAGAACTTTAAAATTGCCACAAATTTATAATATGTGGGTGTAGAGACGTGCTAAGCATGTCCGATAAATCGCCATATCATCAAGGGCGTGGAAAGCACGCCCCACAAAGCCTGTGGTAAACATCAAATTTGTTGGATATATTTTGGCAAATCACCAATTCGTATCCGCTTTAATCGCTTCTACTTTATCGGTTTTTTCCCAAGTAAAGGCATTGTCCGTGCCATGTCGCCCAAAATGCCCATAACTTGCCGTGATTTCGTACATGGGTTGTAGCAAGTCTAGCATACGAGTGATACCATAGGGGCGTAGGTCAAAATGGGTGCGAATAAGGCGGATAATCTCATCATTAGACACCTTGCCTGTGTTAAAGGTATTGACCGAGATAGAAGTCGGCTCTGCCACGCCAATGGCATAGGACACTTGCACTTCAATGCGGTCGGCAAGCCCTGCCGCCACGATGTTTTTGGCGACATAACGCCCTGCATAGGCAGCACTTCTGTCCACCTTGGACGGGTCTTTGCCGCTAAACGCACCGCCCCCATGACGAGCCATACCGCCATAGGTATCCACGATGATTTTACGTCCAGTCAGACCTGCATCCCCCACAGGACCGCCGATGACGAATTTGCCCGTTGGGTTGATGTGGTATTTTGTGCCTGCGTGGAGCAGTTCGGCAGGAATGACTTGTTTGATAATCTCTTCCATGACCGCTTCATATAGGTCGGCTTGACTGATGTCGGGGTCATGCTGAGTGGATAGTACCAACGCATCTACCGCTAGTGGGCGATGATTGTCATCATAGCGTAGGCTTACCTGTGCCTTAGCGTCTGGGCGTAGCCATGACAGCGTGTCGTTTTTACGCAGTTCGGCTTGGCGTTCCATTAGGCGGTGTGAGAGTTGAATGGGAGCAGGCATAAGTACGTCTGTCTCAACGCATGCATAGCCAAACATCAAGCCTTGGTCGCCTGCCCCTTGCTCTTCGGGGTGGCTTCTGTCCACGCCTTGGGCAATCTCGGGCGACTGCTTGCCAATCATGTTGATGACCGCACAGCTTGACCCGTCAAAGCCCAAATCGCTATGGTTGTAGCCGATTTTATTGACCGTACGGCGGACGATGGCTTCCACATCAATGTTGGCGGTGGTGGTAATCTCGCCCGCAAGCACAACCGCCCCTGTTTTGGTCAGGGTTTCGCACGCCACACGAGCGTCCTTGTCTTGGGTCAAAATCTCATCAAGTATGGCATCTGAGATTTGGTCTGCCATTTTATCAGGGTGTCCTTCGGAAACGGACTCTGATGTAAATAATTGATAATTCATAAAAAATCACTTAAATAGATTAAAAAAACTTACGACATTCTGGTGGCTTTTCATTATTTGCCAAAAAACAAAAGGGCAAATCTAGGCTTGACAGAATGAGCAAAACTCTACATCGTAAGGCGAGAATATCTGAATTTTACATAGATATTTGGCGGAAAATTATACCCCATTTTGGCGGATAAATGTAAAAAAATAGATGAAAAAAATTTGGCAAACCATGAAAAATTCTGTAGGGTTTGTTATTTTTCCATGACTTTTCCATGATTTTTTCACAATCATACAAAGAGCAAGTGATTATAATACTACCAATTTATCAACACAAAAAGGCATAACGTGGCAACAGAATATAACATAAAACATCTTTGATTAAAATGGACGGCATTGGTATGGTTAAATGCCATTTTTGGGTTGGCAATCAATGGATTTTTTATTGGTTTTAGCGATTTGACATATTGTGCAGGTATCTTTTTTGGGATTTGGGTATTTGTGCCAATCTATGTATTTTTGGATAAATATGCGTTGGATTATCAATATGAACGATTTAGAAAATTTTTATGGATTAGCGTGGTTATTCGAGTATTCATGCAGTTAATTATGGTTGTGGATATATTTGCAGGTGGTATGGCATTTGTATTGGTTGGCGGCATCATGGGTTTTGATGTAAGTACTCACCCAGCAGACATAGGATTTTTTGGGGCGTTCTTCTTAACGGTGGTAACAGGTGGGGTATTGTCCTTTGTGGGGGCGATATTAACGGTGGTGCTTATGACAATAATGACTTTTGGTGATTATTTAAAAAATAATGGGGATAAAAGATGAATAATATTTGGTTAAAATGGACAGGTCTGGTATGCTCCAATGCAATCGTTGGATTTTTATTCTTGGGGTCTTTTGGGGGTTATTTTAGTCATTGGGTGGAGATATTAAGTTTAATATTGGGCGTATTGGTATTTGTGCCTATTTATGTGATGATAGATAAATATGCCTTAGCACATTATCCGACATTTAGTCTGATATTACATGACATGGCAATGGGTAGGATTTTATTACAATTTAGCATTCTTACAGAATTTGTGGTGGCGTTATTGGCGATAAAAATTTTAACGATGATAGCAGGGTTTTATTATATACCATATTTTAAGGGTTTTATGCTGATGTTTATGTCGGGATTGTTGGTGTCTGCTTTTGTTTTGATATTGTCATGGATTGTTTTTAAAATTAAAACGTGAAATTAAAAAGTTAAAAAGTATTTTTAAAATGTAATGATTGTTAATGTTATAAAAACCTGCTATGATAAACCTTTCTAAAAGACAAACATAAGTCTAAAAATACCTACTTTGACAACCATTTACCCCCAAGATTTTGAGACTCTTGATAATGCCTTAACCAACTTTCATCAAAAGGTCTATTATAATAAAGCAAGGCGTTGGTATAAAAAACGTTTGGGCTGTTATGAAAAACCGTCCGTTCTAAAACGCAAACGCCAAAAAATGAAACGTCTATTGAGCCAACGACAAACTTATAATGCCCGTGTTTGTGATAGCCCATTACCCAATCTCTGGCTAAAAATAGAATTGGATAAAAGCCTAGCACGAGATGCCCCCAATGCCGTTGGGCGTTAAGGTTTTGGATAAATATAACAGTTGCCAGTATCACATAAGTCATTGATTTTATTTAATTTTATATCATAAACCGCCCCATACCACCATTTTACCAAATAGGCAGGGATTAAATGACGGCGTTTGGCAAAATACGGATAGGCGATATTTAATAAGGCATACATTACGGGCAGATTAAATAACCAAAACGCCCCCACGCCAAATAGTCGTATATTTGCCGTTTTATACAACACTCGCACCGCTTCCATGCCTTTGTACCAAGCTCCCCATTCGTTTTTGACGCACAGATGAGTCATGGCTTCTTGGTAGCTGATACCTGCTTGGGCAAGCTCGTTTTGACCGTCCGATACGCTGATGATGATAATATCGCCACCACTCAGATGCCATAAAGACATTGCTTCGCTACGGCATAGGGTGCAACTGCTGTCATAGAACATGGTGAGTTTCATGATATTTCCTTTTGAAATTTCTGTTAAAACAGAAATAATAATGCAAAAAAAATTAAAAATTATTGGGTAATTTTGGTAAAAAGAATTTACCACAAATCATCGCTGATATTCCGCCAATGATAGCTAATAATATGGTTAGTATAGTATCATTAAAATCAAAGATAAATGGATTTGGGTCAGCTATGATGATTAAGATAGTGATAGAAAATAACACGGATAAACTACCAATTAAAAACAAAAATCCATAATCTTTTGTCTCAATGATAATAAATTCTTTTATGGATAAATAAATGCTTGTCAATAAAGCAGGAATAAAACCAAGCAATATGCCATAAAGCATAAATAAGGGTATTGTTAAAAATGAGACGATAAAATATTGAAGGTAATCAAATATGCCACTTGGATTTTTAAGAATGGATATCAATAATAGCCATAGTCCCATTGATAATATGGCAACAAAACCACCTACCGCACCGCCCAACAAGATAAATAATAAAATCACCTTTTCTTTTGGATAAATAAAGCCATGTTGTTTGGCATAAGCTAAGATTTCTTTTTTGGTTGCCATTTTACTGTCCTATTTATCAAAGTTTTTAGGTAATTTTGGCAAAAATAATTTACCACAAATTATCGCTGATATTCCGCCAATGATTGCAAATATCAACATGGCTTGATATTCTTTTAAAAAATTAACATAAATTCTTTCCGGCAAATACTCAAAGGGCAATCCTGACATCACATCATTGATGCTAAATAAAATCGCAAGCAGAATTAAAAACACACAACAAGAAATCAAACCTTTGGCAAATAAATAAGCATAATCTTTCTTGTATCTGATATATGTTTTATTTTTTGCAATCCAAAAACCTGTTATAAAAGCTGGAATAATTGATAATAAAGTGCCAATGATGATGATAAGTTGTAAAATAGCCAATCCCAGACTTGATAAATTGGGTAAATTACCAATATTTGCCATAAAAGACATGAGTATATAAATCAATGAGCCAATAAATGGAGCAATCAAGCCATAAGTAAAAATTACTTTTTTGGTGGGATAGGGTTTGCTATTTTGCATTTTATTTTCTTATTTTAAAAACTTCTGCACCGTTGCCCCAAGTTTTAGGATTTTATTGAGCGTATTTGTGGAGAGTTTTAGCATTTCATTTGCCCAAGTGGTGAGCGTATCCACAAAGCCGTGCGTGTCCTTAATGCGTTGTTTGACCCCTTCATTTTCCAGTTCAAATTCAGGCGTATTCATGAGTTCATCTAAAAACTGCACGGTAGGGGCAAGCTCTCTTTTGTAGCGTTCTTCTACGATAACCCGAGCCAGAGCCCATACATCAGTGTTAGTGGTAAAATAGTCTCGTCTGTCGCCTAATATGTGCGTGGTCTGCACAAGATTTAGGCTTTGTAGTTCCTTAATGCTGCTTGAGACGTTGGAGCGAGCGACCCCGAGCGTATCTACGATTTGTTCGGCGTTCATGGGCTTTGCTGTGATGAATAATAGGGCATGAATTTGGGCGACCGTGCGGTTTACGCCCCATTTACTGCCCATTTCGCCCCAATGCAGGACAAAATTTTCGGTGGTGGGGGAGAGTTTCATGGTGTTTTACCTTGTTAGAATTTATGATTATTTTAGATATTTTTATAATTTCTGTCAATACTGAAATTTAGAAATTTAACAAAATCATTTTTACAATCAAACAACATTTCACCCTTGCAATTTGGTCAATTTTAAGATAATTTACAACTGTACATATCGGCAATGCCAACAGCTTGGGTGGGTTTGTACTTAGGTAATTTGTACTTAGGTAAATTGGCAAGCGGATAGGTGCAAGTCGCAGGTTAATACACCTTGCTTTTCGTTTACCATGTTTATAAGGAAATTGTATGCGTTATGCCAATCCCAATACAGACGGCTCAAAAGTCAACTTCAAATCCCAATATGAAAACTTCATCGGTGGCGAATGGGTTGCCCCTGTCAAAGGCGAGTATTTTGACGACATCTCGCCTGTGGACGGCAAAGCCTTTGCCAAAGTGCCAGACTCCACCAGCGAAGACATCGAGCTTGCCCTAGATGCCGCACACCTTGCCAAGGACGCTTGGGGTAAGACATCCCCCATGGAGCGAAGCAATATCTTACTAAAAATCGCCGACCGCCTAGAAGAGAACTTGGAGACGCTTGCCGTTGCCGAGACGTGGGAGAATGGCAAGCCTGTGCGTGAGACGTTGGCGGCGGACATTCCCCTTGCCATTGACCATTTTCGCTATTTTGCAGGGTGCATTAGAGCCCAAGAAGGCGGTATCAGCGAGATTGACCATGACACGGTGGCTTATCATTTTCATGAACCGTTGGGCGTGGTTGGGCAAATCATTCCTTGGAATTTCCCCATTCTTATGGCGGCATGGAAAATCGCCCCTGCACTGGCAGCAGGCAACTGTATCGTGCTAAAACCTGCCGAGCAAACGCCTGTGAGCATCCTTGTGCTGACCGAGCTCATCGAAGACATCTTGCCAAAAGGCGTGCTAAACATCGTCAATGGGGACGGCTTAAAGGTGGGTAAACCACTTGCCACGAACCCACGCATTAGCAAAATCGCCTTTACAGGCTCGACCGAAGTCGGTCAATACATCATGCAATACGCAACCGAAAACATCATCCCTGTTACCTTGGAGCTAGGTGGTAAATCGCCCAACATATTCTTTGCTGATGTCATGGACAAAGATGATGAGTTTTTGGACAAAGCCCTAGAAGGCTTTGCCATGTTCGCCCTAAACCAAGGCGAAGTGTGTACTTGTCCGTCTCGTGCGTTGGTGCATGAGAGTATTGCTGATGAGTTTATCAAGCGTGCCATTGAACGGGTTAAAAACATCAAAACAGGACATCCGCTTGATACCGAGACGATGATTGGGGCTCAGGCAAGTCAAGAACAGCAGGACAAAATCCTAAAATATATCGACATCGGTCAAAAAGAAGGGGCGGAGCTTTTGACGGGTGGCGGTGAGCGTAAAGAGAACGAAGATGGTGGATTTTATATTGAGCCGACTGTCTTTAAAGGCACTAATGAAATGCAGGTGTTCCGTGATGAAATCTTTGGTCCTGTCTTGACCGTTACGACCTTTAAGGACTTTGATGAAGCCATGCAAATCGCCAATGACACCATGTACGGCTTGGGTGCGGGCGTGTGGTCTCGTTCTGGCACGACTGCCTACCGTGCAGGGCGTGCGATACAGGCAGGGCGTGTGTGGACAAACTGCTATCACATCTATCCTGCCCACGCTGCCTTTGGTGGCTACAAAAAATCAGGGATTGGGCGTGAAAACCACAAGATGATGTTAGAGCATTATCAGCAAACCAAGAATTTGCTTGTCAGCTATTCGCCAAAGGCAATGGGATTTGTCTAAGTTTTTACTTGGTCTTTAAAGCCTTTAAACAAAAAACAGACAATGAAAAGTTGTCTGTTTTTGTTCTTAAATCACCTTAAAAAAGCAGGGTTTAACAAAGCATTCACAAAATGTATCACAATGGCAGGTTTGATGATGATGGTGGCAATCACGCCAAATGCCGCCCCCGATAGGTGAGCAAGATGGTTAATCCGTCCTGTACCACGTCTGTCCGCCCAAATGCTATAACTGATGTAGCCAATGGCAAAAATAATCGCAGGAATGGGGATAAAAAACAGATAAATGGTCTGCCATGGTGCTAGCAGAATAAAGGCAAATAACACCGCCGACACACCGCCTGACGCCCCAAGACTGGCAAAGCGTGGGTTGTTTTTGTGGCGGATGTAGTCAGGAATGCTAGAAGCGATGATGGCAAGGGTATAAAAGCCCACAAAGCCTAACGCTCCTAGCTCATGAATATAAAACCGTTCCATGGTGCGCCCAAAAAAGTATAGCGTAATCATGTTAAACAGCAGGTGCATGCCGTCTCCATGCACAAAGCCACTGGTCAAAAAACGGTCGTATTGCTTATGGCGAGTGATGGAGATGGGGTCGAAGATGAGCCTACCAAGAAACGTTTTGTTTTGCCATGCCATAAGGCTGACAGCGACAGTAATAATGATGATGACAGTGGTGTGATTCATGATAAATAATGGTAAATGATGATAAGTGGTAATAAGTTAAATGATGGTCAGTATATCAAATTTGTACAGGGGTGCAACCATCATTACAATTTGCAACAAATAAAAATGCCATCCTAGGACGGCATTTTTATCATCTTTAACATCATGCTTTGATTGGCTTATTAGCCCAATTTGGCGATGATGTCGTTAAAGGTAGCGCTTGGACGCATGGCTTTGTCAAGCAAATCACGGTTGGCAAAATAGTAGCCTTCGGTCTCAACGGCCTCGCCTTGTACGCCATTTAGCTCGCTCACGATGGTTTCTTCTTGTTCGTTCAATGCTTTGGCAATGGGAGCGAACTCGTCGGCTAGGGCTTTGTCGTCCGTTTGTTCAGACAAGGCTTCTGCCCAGTATTTGGCTAGGTAGAAGTGGCTACCACGGTTGTCGATAGAGCCCAGTTTACGCTGTGGCGACTTGTCGTTCATCAGTAGCTCTTCGGTTGCCTTGTCTAGGGCATCGGCTAGGATTTGGGCTTTTTGATTACCTGTTTTTTGGGCTAGGTGTTCAAGTGATACCGCCAATGCCAAGAACTCGCCAAGTGAGTCCCAACGCAGGTAGTTTTCTTTATTAAACTGCTGAACATGTTTCGGTGCGCTACCGCCTGCTCCTGTCTCAAACATACCGCCGCCATTCATAAGCGGTACGATAGAGAGCATCTTGGCAGAAGTGCCAAGCTCCATGATAGGGAATAGGTCAGTCAGGTAATCACGCATGACATTACCTGTAACGCTGATGGTGTCTTGACCTGCGACCAAGCGTTCTAGGGTAAACTTAGCGGCGGCGGCAAGTGGTAGAATGTGAATTTCTAGACCGTCAGTGTCAAGCTCGGCAAGGTAGGCATTGACTTTTTTGATGACCTCAAAACTGTGGGCTCGTTTTTCGTTGAGCCAGAATACCGCAGGCGTGTTAGACAGTCTGGCACGATTGACCGCCAAAGCAACCCAATCCTTGACGGGGGCATCTTTGGTTTGGCAAGCACGCCAAATGTCGCCTGCTTCAACGTCATGAGACAGTAGGACATTGCCATTTTGGTCTTTGACTTCAACTTTACCGTCCGCTTCAATCTCAAAAGTCTTATCATGCGAGCCGTATTCTTCGGCTTTTTGAGCCATCAGACCTACGTTTGGCACAGTACCCATCGTGGTTGGGTCAAAGGCGCCATGTTCTTTACAGAACTCAACCACAGCTTCATATAGAGGGGCATAAGTGCTGTCAGGAATGATGATTTTGGTGTCTTGAAGTTCACCATTTTTATTCCACATCTTGCCAGAGCTACGCACCATCGCAGGGATAGAAGCATCAATGATGATGTCACTTGGAACGTGCAGGTTGGTGATACCCTTGTCGGAATCAACCATTGCCACATCAGGGTTGTTGGCGTAGGTCTCATCGATGAGTTTCTCAACATCGGCTTTGACCGCAGGGTCAAGGTTGTCAAGCTTGGCAAGCAAATCACCAAAACCGTTATTGACATTCACACCAGCATCTTCTAGCTCTTTGCCGTATTTGTCAAAGACAGGCTTAAAGAATGATTTGACCGCATGACCAAAGATGATGGGGTCAGACACTTTCATCATCGTGGCTTTCATGTGCAGGCTATATAGCACGCCTTTTTCTTTGGCGTCAGCGACTTGCTCGTCTAGGAACTTGACCAATGCTTTTTTGTTTAGCACGGTGGCGTCCAAAATCTCGCCAGCAAGTAGCGGTAGGGGTTTACGCAACTCTTTGCTGTTGCCGTTTTTGTCGGTAAAGACGATGTGAACGGTGGTGGCTTTGTCGAGAGTGATGGCTTTTTCGTTGTGGAAAAAGTCGTTATCGCTCATGGTGGAGACATGAGTTTTGCTGTCGGCTGACCACTCGCCCATAGAATGTGGGAATTTTTTGGCGAAGTTTTTCACCGCTTTGGGAGCTCGGCGGTCAGAGTTGCCTTCACGCAGAACGGGGTTTACCGCTGAGCCTTTGACACGGTCATAACGGGCTTGGATGTCACGTTCTTTGTCGTCTTGGGGTTCGGTAGGATAGTTAGGCACCGCATAGCCGTCATCTTGTAGCTCTTTGATGGTCGCCAAAAGCTGTGGCATGGACGCTGAGATGTTAGGCAGTTTGATGACGTTGGCGTCAGGCTTGGTGACGAGTTCGCCCAATTTGGCTAGGCTGTCTTCACGTTGTTGTTCAGGTTTTAGATATTCTGGGAATTGAGATAGGACACGGCTTGCCAAAGAGATGTCGCTGGTGGTGATGTCAATGCCTGAGCTTTTGGTAAAGGCTTGGATAATCGGCAGTAAAGAGTGCGTGGCAAGGGCAGGGGCTTCATCGGTATAGGTATAAACAATGGTCGGTTTTGACATAAAAACTCCGAGTTTGGTGATTGTAAATGCAAGTTCGCTTTGCAAGGGAATATGTTGTTTTGGGTATGACAGTCGTTCACAGATAACCCAAAATTAGTGCCTATTATGCCATATTTTTGCCAATTTTCCTAACTTTTTTTGTGAAATAAGTCAAGTATTATTTTTAAATAAAATACCAAACATAAGTCATTTTTGATGATTGGGGCAAATTTAAAAAGATGTGCTAAAATTAAGGGTTGAGCGATTGGCGTAGTGATTAAATTGACATGGTGATTAGTAGGCATGGTTTTGATAAAGGGCAAAAATGATTTGCCCTTTAAGCTCTTTGAAAAATAAGTCTTTTTAAAATGGCATATTTACCAACATGAGGTTATTTTACCACTTTAAAGTATAATGCTTGACCCTGGCTGTTAGAAAGTATCAGGTCGGTGGTACTGACTTTATAATGCGTGAGCGTGGGTAAGAGTTGCCCCAGTATCTGCTCTAATCTCATGTCAGGGCATGCCATGCGAGTGGACGCCACCGAGCTGATGTGTAAGGTGTCATCATGGATGTCGCTGATGCCAAACATTAGAGTGTTACACCCTGCATGACCACTGGCTTTGGCAGGGTCGGTCAAGTCAAGTGTGGCGACAGGTCTGCCTTGATAATCCACGCCTTGTACGGCGGTCAGTTACCATTCTTGGTTAAGCTGGCTTGTGGTATTAGGCTGTGACCCGTGGGAGACATCTGTGGTTTGGGCTTGGGCGGTGGAATGGGTAGCTGTGCTATCGGGCATGGCAGAACAAGCACTTAGTAGAATGGTGATGATAAATAGAGAGGTTAAGCGTTTCATAAAAAGACCTTTGTTAAAAATTTTATATCGCTAATTGATGATATTTTTGGATGGATTTGTGGGGAAAATTGCAATTTGCTCTATGTAATGTCTTGATTTTTGGGTGTTGTGTTCGCCCCCATACGCCCAGTTTTTAGAATTATCTTTAATTGAAAAATACTTATTAGACCCCCTGCAAAA
>NZ_MXAP01000046.1 GCF_002027555.1 Moraxella equi | reverse complement strand
GTTCGGTTGGTATAGATGATTGGAGCAAGCGAATCAATCAGATATGCTTTGTGTATCATCACTTACTGTTACCGACAAAATCATTAATGAGTTATCAATGAATCATAAAATAACCGCATCCATACTGGCGGATGCGGCGAGTCTATGGTTATCGTATGACGGTCTGACACACTACTTGGTTAACCGTGATTTGGCTATTTGACAAACCCACTATGACGCAGTAACGCCCCCATGTCAGCGTCTCGCCCCATAAAGGCGACAAAGCTGTCTTTGGCAGGGCGAGAACCGCCCATTTGTAGGATTTCGCTTTTGAAGGCATTACCAATGGTAGGGTCAAATACGCCATGCGTGGCGGGGTTTTGACTGCTTTCAAATTTGCCAAAAGCGTCCGCCGACAACAGCTCCGCCCATTTATACGAATAATACCCTGACGCATAGCCTCCTGCAAAAATATGGCTAAACGTGTTGGCAAAACGGTTGTTGGTAGGCGGTTTGATGACGGCTATTTCATCACGCACGCCGTCCAGCATCGCCAAAATCTCATCATAGCCCGACAGCTCTTTGCCATGAATGCGTAAATCAAACAGTCCAAACTCTATCTGACGTAAGGTTTGCAGTCCGCTTTGGAAGTTTTTGGCGTTCAGCAGAGCGGTCAATTTATCTTGGGGCAACGGCTCGCCTGTTTCTACATGACGACTGATGAGTGCAATGCCATCTTTGTCAATGGCAAAATTTTCCATAAATTGACTGGGTAACTCCACAGCGTCCCACTCCACGCCACTGATGCCTGCCACGTCCGAGAGTGTGATTTTGGTCAATAAATGGTGCAAGCCATGCCCAAACTCATGAAACAGCGTGGTAACTTCATCAAAGGTCAAAAGGCTTGGCAAATCGCCCACCGCAGGCGAGAAGTTACCCACGATAAAGCCGACAGGAAGCTGTTCAATCTGGCTATCCTTATGCTTCTCTTGAAAGCCAGAGAGCCACGCCCCGCCACGCTTGCCTGTGCGAGCAAATAGGTCAAGATACAGCCCGCCCATCAAGCCGTTTTTGTCATGCAATTCAAAAAACTGCACGTCCGTATGCCAACGTGGCACGTCTGCCGTCCGCTCCTTAAAGGACACGCCAAAGAGTTTGCCGATGATGTCAAACAAACCGCCTAGCACCACAGGGAGCGGAAAATAAGGGCGAATCTCATCGCTGTTTAGGTTGTATTTTTCAAGGCGGATTTTTTCGGCTAGGTATGGCGTATCCCACGGCTCAACCTTATCAAGCCCAAGCGTTTTGCCCAAAATCTCCATGTCCGCCAAATCCGCCTTAGCAAATGGCGTGGCGTGATGAGCGAGCGTTTTTAAAAAGGTTTCAATCTCATCTTTATCATTTGCCATTTTGCTTGCCAAGGATACTTGGGTGTAGTCGTCAAAGCCGAGCAGTTTGGCTTTTTCTTGGCGTAGGCTAAGTATCTCGCTCATGATGTCGCCATTGTCAAATTCGGTGTGTCCGTAGCTAGACATGGCACTGGCACGGGTGTTGTAGGCGTGGTAGAGCGTCTCACGCAAGGCTCTATCATCGGCGTACTGCATGACCGCCAGATACATGGGGATATCAAGCGTGGCGACATAGTCGGTTGCCAGCACGCTATTGGGGTGTTTGGCTTTATAGGTGTCGCCTGCTGATTTTAGTAGGGCAAGACCGCTTGGGGTAATGCCTGACAGTTGGGCTTGGGTCAAGGGCAGGGCGAAGGCTTGGGTTGCGTCTAGGGCGTTGTCCGAGAATTTGGCAGACAGTACCGACAGGCGAGCAGAAATCTCGGCAAAGCGTGCTTTTTTGCCATCATCTAAGGCAACCCCAGACAGCGTAAAGCCTTGCAAGGCAAGCTCTACCGCTCGTGTTAGGGCGTTGTCTGCTCCTAGTTTTTCTAAATTATCATTGACAAGTTTATAAAGCTGATACAGTCCCACCGATTGCCCTGTTTTGGTAGAAAAGGCGGATAAGGCAGGCAGTACGTCATGATGAGCGGTGCGAATCTTTTGGCTAGACACCACGCTGTTTAGGTGGGAGAGTATCCCAAAACTGCGGTTTAGGTTAAGATTTAGGCGGTTAAACTGACCGATGATGTCAAGGGCTGTCGTTGGCTCGTCGGTGCTTGGCAAATTATCCAAAAACTCATCAGCAATTTTTAAATCTTGCTCCACTAAGGCTTTTAGGGTGCTTGCGTCTGTTTTGTCAAAATCCACAAGGCGTAAACGCTCATCTAGGGCTTGTGCGTGAAAATCAATCATGGGTGTGTTCCTAAAAATTTTGGGCTTAGAATTTGGGTTTATAATAAGGATAGCAACGCACTTTTGCAAGGAGTAGCATGGGCGTGGGGTAGGTTGCTTTTGTCATAAAAGCGTGGTATGTTTGTCTTTTATTGTTTGAATTTTTAAAAGCAAAAACATGACTCCCATTCACGTTGTTTCTTATAATATCCATAAAGGTATGTCGCCCTTAAACCGCCTTGTCAAGCTCCAACGCATGGGGCAAGCGTTGGCGGATTTGCCGATTGATGTGTTGTGTCTGCAAGAAGTGCAAGGGCAAAATCTAAAACGAGCCGTCTCTTTTAACGAATACCCCGACCAGTCGCACCATGAGTGGTTTGGCGAATATTTGTCGCTGTCGCACAGCTATGGCGAAAACGTCCGCTATCCGCACGGCAATCACGGCAACGCCACGCTCTCACGCCACCCCCTAGACCCCAAGCATAATGTCAATATCACCGTCTCACGCCTAGAAAAACGGGGCGTTTTGCATAGCGAGATAACCCCTGACGGTTGGGGCGTGCCTGTGGTGGTGCTAAATGCTCATTTAAACCTACTAGAAGCCGACCGCACCAAGCAATACAAGGCAATCAGCGACTATATCAACAGCGAGATTGATAAGGACAAACCGCTCATTTTGGCGGGGGATTTTAATGATTGGGCGAAAAAATCGGGGCGGTTTATGGCGGATTTGGGACTGTCCGAAGTCTTTGATACCAAGCACGGTAAGCACCCTGCGACTTTTCCTGCCAAGTTTCCTATGATCAGCCTTGACCGCATTTATGTACGGCATTTGACCGTCCTATCCGCCCAAGTCTATGGCGGTGTGCCGTGGTCTGATTTGTCCGACCATTTGCCGATAGGGGCGAGATTGATGCTTGATAAGACTAGGGCGTGTTGAACCTTTATAACACTATTTACAATATAGAAATATTTTAGAAATAAAGGTACGTTTTTGCATGAAAAATGGCTAAATCTGGTTTTTCATCGTCAAAAACTTGCCTGATAGAATGGCTATCAGTCTGCATTTTTTCCTTGAAAAACGGGCGATGTCCCCTATTTTTCATTGCAAATACAAAAGTTCAACACGCCCTGCTGAAAACTAAGCCAAATTTTGGTATCATATCCCAAATTTTTCTGAGAAATCCCATGACAAATCCTACCAAACCCATTCGCACCCGTATCGCCCCCTCCCCAACTGGCTTTCCACACGTTGGCACGGCTTATATTGCCTTGTTTAATATGGTTTTTGCCAAATCGCAAGGGGGCGAGTTTATCCTACGTATCGAAGACACCGACCAAGTCCGCAGTACCGCCCAGTCCGAACAGATGATTTTAAACGCCCTTCGTTGGACGGGGCTGTCGTGGAGTGAAGGCCCTGACGTGGGCGGACAGTTCGCCCCGTATCGCCAGTCCGAGCGTTCTGAAATTTACCAAAAATACGCCAATGAGCTATTGGATAAAGGTCATGCCTTTCGCTGTTTTTGCACGACAGATGAGCTAGATCAAATGCGTAAAGAGCAAGAAGCCCAAGGCTTGACTGTGCGTTATGACGGGCGTTATGCCAATCTTAGCCGTGAAGAGAGCGATAAACTTGCCGAAAGTGGCAAGCCCTTTGTCATTCGTATGCGTGTGCCGACAGAGGGCGAGTGCGTGATTCATGACATGCTTCGTGGCGAGATTAGCATTCCGTGGGAAACGGTGGATATGCAGGTTCTACTAAAAACAGACGGCTTACCGACTTATCATCTTGCCAATGTCGTGGACGACCATTTAATGCAAATTTCCCATGTCATTCGTGGCGAAGAGTGGATTAACTCCGCCCCCAAGCACAAACTTTTGTATGAGTATTTTGGTTGGGAAATGCCTGTATTGTGCCACATGCCCCTACTGCGTAACCCCGACAAATCCAAACTCTCAAAACGCAAAAACCCCACATCAATCACCTATTATAAGGACGCAGGCGTACTGCCCGAAGCCTTGATTAACTATTTGGGGCGTATGGGGTATAGCTTGCCAAATGAAGCCGAGAAATTTAGCCTAGATGAGATGATTGAGAGCTTTGATATTAAGCGTGTGTCGCTTGGCGGCCCTGTGTTTGACATTGAAAAACTCTACTGGCTCAATGGCGAATACCTGCGTGCGATGAGTGCGGACGAGTTAAAGGCGAAGATTTTGGCGTGGGCAAGCGATGATGATAAGCTCACTGCCATTGCCAAAGCCATTCAGCCCCGTATCAATACTTTGAGTGATGCGGTAAATTGGGCAGGCTTTTATTTTCAAAACTTGCCAAATGTTACCCTAGACGATTTTGCCCATAAAACGCTGGATAATGATAAATTACTTGAAATTCTCTATCTTGCCACATGGCAACTAGAAGCCTTGCCCGAGTGGAGCGAAAATAACATTTATCAAACCCTAAAAGGCTTGGCAGGGCATTTTGAGATTAAATTAAAAGACTTTATGCAACCGTTTTTTGTGGCGATTGCAGGTAGCACGAGCTCCACGCCTGTCATGAACTCCATGTATGTCATTGGTGCGGACATGACCTTATCACGCCTACGCCATGCCTGTGAAGTTTTGGGCGGACTTGGCAAAAAGAAACTCAAAAAATTGGAAGAGACAAATAAGGCTTTGCCGAATTTTTTAAATCAAGAATAATATAGGGCGTGCCTGCCCTTTATAGCACAATTTAAATTTTAAAAATTTGTGAAAATAAAAGAATGTTTTTGTATGAAAAATAGCTAAATCTTGTTTTTTATTGCAAATACAAAAGGCAGACACACCCTAAGTAAAAACCGATAATTTTCAATAAGTTATCGGTTTTTTTAAAATTTTTTAAAAAAATATTTGACAAAGCACAGGCTCTTTTATATAATACGCCCACCTTAACAAAGGGGCTATAGCTCAGTTGGTAGAGCACTTGCATGGCATGCAAGGGGTCAGCGGTTCGACTCCGCTTAGCTCCACCACTTCTTTTTAGAAGTAGAAAACACAAGCACCTAGGCACGCTCTTTGAGCAATCTTGTGTTGGTTCGTTAAGTTTTACGCTCCATTCGTCTAGAGGCCTAGGACACCGCCCTTTCACGGCGGTAACAGGGGTTCGAATCCCCTATGGAGTGCCAAATTCTAAATCCCCAAGTTACGGCTTGGGGATTTGTTGTTATGTCGGTAGGTTTCTCGCTTTATGGCAAATTTCACCACGCATTTGACCGTTGCTGCCATTGCCAGTACTGCCCTTGCCACGTTTGGCTTTGTGGGTGGGTTATTTGGCTTTGGCACGGCGGTTTTTTGTTTGGCGATAGGGGTTATTGGTGGGCTGTTGCCTGATATTGACCTTGAAACATCCATTCCTGCCAAGCGATTTTTTACGCTCATGTCGTTATTTGTCGCCACGCTCACCGCCATTTTGTACACCGCCTATCAGACCACAGGCACACAGCTGGTGGAGCAGGCACTCATGGTGTGGGGTGGGGCGTTCGTGGTTGTGCGTTATGGCGTGATAGGGCTGTTTAGTCATCTCACCGTTCATCGGGGCATGGTGCATTCGGTGCCATACATGGCGATGTGTGGACTGTTTGCCATCTATGGGGCGTTTTATGGCTTTGGCATGACCGCCAAAGTCAGCTGGCTGTTTGGGGGATTTTTGTTCATCGGGTCGTTGGTGCATTTGGTGCTAGATGAGATATACAGCGTCAATGTACTGGGGCTTAAACTCAAAAAATCATCAGGCACGGCATTAAAGTTTTTTGAACGTAAAAAATCCCTGCGATATGTCATGCTCTACATCATCGTGCTCGCTTTGTTTTTATACGCCCCTGATTATCAGCCTGCCCTAAATGGCATTCATGCATTGGTACAAAAATTTGCCACTGGCACCATTTAGCACGCTTTTATTAATTTTACCAATCATTGTCATTACATCCCACTCATGTCCGCCATGATGACAAACCTGTCATCAGATGATAAAATGTGTGATATCCAGACAGATGAGTTTATCATGAATAATAATACCGACATTAACTATTATCCTGCACGCACCCTAGTCACACCCATCACTGCCACTGGCATAGGGCTACACAGTGGCAAGGAAGTCACGCTCACCTTGCGAGACGCTCCCATCGGCACGGGTATTGTGTTCGTACGCACTGACCTTGATAACGCCCACATTCCCATGAGTGCTACGCTTATCCAAGATACAATGATGTCGTCTAACTTAGTGGCGGGCGATGCACGAGTTGGTACGGTAGAGCATTTGCTCTCAGCGGTGTCAGCGTGCGGTTTGGATAACCTATATATCGAAGTCAATACCCCTGAGATTCCGATTATGGACGGCTCGGCAGCACCGTTTTTGTTTTTGATTGACGAAGCAGGCGTGGCAGAACAGCCCGCTCCCAAAGCCTTTTTAAAAATCAAAAAAACCGTGCGTGTGACTGATGAAGACAAATGGGCGGAGCTTGCTCCTTATGATGATGGTTTTTTGATGCATTTTGAGATTGATTTTAATCATGCCGCCATCAAAGCAACCGAGCAGACCACGTCGCTTGATTTTAGTACCGCCAATTTCGCCCGTGAAGTGGGGCAGGCTCGCACGTTCGGCTTTTTAAAAGACTTAGAGATGCTCAAAAAGCACAACCTTGCCTTAGGTGGTAGTATGGATAATGCCGTGGTGCTGGATGAGACATCGGTGGTCAATGGCGAGTTACGTTATCCTAACGAATTTGTCCGCCATAAAATGCTAGATGCGGTGGGCGATTTGTTCGTCATTGGGCATAACATCATCGGTAAATTTAACGCCTATAAATCAGGTCATGCCCTAAATAACGCACTCATTCGAGCGGTATTGGCAGATGACAGTGCCTATGAAATTGTAACAAATTATGACAAAAACAGCTGTCCGATAGCCTTCATTCCGCCCAAAAATCCCCTAAAAATGAAGGATTTTAAGTCAAAAAATTTGGGCGATTTAAATTTCGGCAAACTGACTGAAAAATTAGTGTAATAAAGCTAAAAATTAATCAAAATGGCGTGTAACAAAGTAAAAGCGAGCTGACAGTAGCTCGCTTTTGTGTTTGTGGGGGTTTTGGGGGATTTGTGCAGGGTTTTTATGAGAGTTTTATGGAAATTTCGTGAAAATGGGCGAATTTCTTTACATAAGATTACAAAAAGACCGTAAAAGACCCAAATTTAAGAATAATTATCATTCTTTGGTGGCGGCGGTTTGAATGAGCTTGATAAAGGACGCCTGTAAACTTGGATTTTTGATGACAAGTTTGGCAGTCTGTGTTATAGTTCGCACCGTGTTTTCGCTTAATGGTTTTTCTAAGGTGGTTGGAGCGGTAATTTGACCGCTGACACGCTGATGAATTTTGTGATTGACAATGACCCCCATTTTTGAAAACTGCCCAAATGCTGGATGTTCATGCAGTGCCGACAGACATTCTTGATGTAGATAACGTACATGATTGGCGGATGTGATGGTTGGTAGTGCTAAGGTGATTTTATCATCATGAGCATACGCCACTTGTACCTGACTACTAAGTTCGCCCAACACACCTGACAGCAGGGGGGCGGACAGATGGGTCAAGTGAGTAAAGTAGGCAAGTCGTCTGCTTAGGTCTTTGGGAAGTTTCGCCCCTGCCGCCGCTTGTTTTTCGGTGCGATTGGCAAGGTGGTTTGGAAAATGGGTTTTTAGATATAAGTCATCACTCATCATAATACCTTTTAAAAACTGACGGACATGGTGTCCAAGAGCTAAGTTTATCACGCCACCCGCTCAATGCCAATGCCTTATTGAGCCAAAAAGTACGTTCGGATGCGTATGGCATAAACCCAAGCTTTAACAAAACTAACCCATCTGACATCACTCATGTAAACAGGGGACGACTAACCCGCAGACAAACGCTGTGTCGTCGTGCATGATGGATGCGAGGCAATCTTATGAAAAAACTCTTTTGGTTAATGTCGGCAATTACCTTGACGACAGTCAGTGCAAATGCAGAAAGTGGCAGAATTACCATCTCATCTGCCGATGGCGAGCGTCAAGTAAACATCATCGCACCACCCATGCCTACCCAAACGCTAAGCAATGCTGAGCTTGACAGTGCCATCAATGAGCTGATGGGGGCGTCACAAGGTAATTCTCGTCTGACCCAAGGGTTTAGTACCAACACCCAAACACTCACTAACTTTTCAGCAAGCAATAATACAGGCAGTACAGTCGCCGCTCTAAATGGCTCTGCCCCTGCCACAGCTGCCCGTCTGGCTGCCCGTGCCGCTCACGGCAAGAGCGTGGGTCGCTGTGCCATGTATGTGCGTAAGGCACTACAATCAGCCGGTTATAGCTTTACCCCACAGCCATCAGCCTATCAGTACGCCAATGGCACGCTTGCCAGTGCAGGTTTTACCCGTATTAGTAATGACAACTACGTACCACAGATTGGCGATGTGGCAGTCTTTAATCGTACCAGTAAAAATCCGCACGGTCATATCCAAATCTATGATGGTAGCCAGTGGGTATCAGATTTTCGTCAGCCTAATTTTACCCCGTATCGTAACCACAACGGATACAGCGTATGGCGTGATACTCGTTACCTAGATGCTACGGCAAATACAGGTACGATGCTTGCGATGAACGAGCAGTAATTTGATAAAGACAAAGGGCGATTATTCGCTCTTTTTTGTTGAGTGTTTGTTTTAAAAGCAGGCGTGCCACGCACAAAAAAGGGCGTATTTGGTACACCCTAGATGTCATGGTTATAAAGGCTTGTGCCACGCCACAAGCTCATCCACGTCCCTTTTTATGCCGTCTTTTAACTGTGCCAGACTCTCATAATGACGCTCGCCATGCAAGTATTTTTTAAAAATCACACTCAACGTCATGCCGTACAAATCGCCTGTAAACTCTGGCAAATGCACTTCTAGGCGATAATCCGTGCCGTTTACGCTTGGGCGTTTGCCGACATTGACCGCCCCAAATAGGCTGCTTGCGGTTTGTCCTTTGATACCGCCCCCTAAGGCATATAAATCAACTGCCACACCGTCCCTAACTGCTAAAATATCCGCCCCAAAAATCCCCTGTATGGCAGGTTTTAGCCTATCTAAGGCAACGTTGGCAGTGGGAAAATCAAGCGTTCGTCCGATTTTGTCGCCATGTGCCACTTGCCCTGTCATGGTATAGTCTCGCCCAAGCATGATTTTGGCGGTGTCCAAATCGCCCTGTGCCAACGCACCACGCACCGCCGTGGAGCTAACTCGTACCTTATCATGGGCGATAGTGGCAAGGCTATCCACGCTAAACCCTAGCCCCTGCAAAAACGCCTTATCGCCTGTGCGGTCATGTCCAAAACGAAAATCATCGCCCAGCACCAGATGCTCTGCCCCCAAAGTGGTCAAAAGCGTGGCAAAAGCGTGGGCGGATAGGTGGCGAAAATCGTCATTGAAATTTGCCTTGATGACAAAATCCACGCCATGACCGCCCAGCAAGGCGACTTTCTCGGCAAAGTTTGTCAAGCGGGCAGGGGGGCTTTGTGGGCTAAAAAATTCCCTAGGCTGTGGCTCAAACACCATGACGGCAGTGGCAAGTGATTGCTTGGTGGCGTCTTTGATTAGGGCGTTAAGCATTGCCTGATGTCCCAAATGCACCCCGTCAAAGTTGCCAATGGTCAAGGCGTGTGGGGGCAGGGCGGTGGGGGCATGTGGGTCTAAGTTGATGATTTGCATGAAAATGAAAAATGGACGGACAAAGGGCATATTATAGGCGAAATTCATCATTTTTTCATAAAAAATTACCATAAAATTTGTTATGATGACCGCTTTGTGTGGTGATGATTGATGATGATAAAATTTTCTGTCAAATGGCTGTGGTTTGCCATATTGGTGTGGTTTGGGCTGTCCTGCTATGGACTTTTTTTGCGTGTGCCAAGCGGTCAAGTGCCGAGCGTGAGCCATTTGGATAAAGTGGCTCATTTTGCGATGTTTTTTGGGCAGTTTTATCTGCTATCGCTGTTATTTAACATCAATACCAAAACCAAAGCACTCTGTCTATGGGTGGTGGCTTTGGGCTGGGCGGTGGCAAGCGAGCTGATACAGGGTTATTTTACCACACGCACCATGGATGTATGGGACGGCGTGGCGGACATGGTGGGGGCGAGTTTGGCGGTGGGGTGGGGGTATTTACAGCAAAGACAGTGCTGATGAGCTTGGGGTTGTGATAAAATGGGGGTTGCCCCTACGAGACTGATGATATGAAAATTCGTGATTTTGTATTCTTATTTTTAATATGCTGTGCTATATGGGTTATACCCTACTGTGTTTGGCATGGTCGTGGACTGCCACCTGAAAAAGACTTGCATTATGTAACAGGTAAGGTTAGGCTGGTTACTGTTGCTAAAGATGGCAAAAATAGAGACATTAAACACATGAGTATTGTCAATCCCCAAACCAAAGAAAAACAGATGATTGCTTGTGGTAACATAGTTATTCCTAAAAAAGACATGTTTAGCAATTGTTTCTTAACAGATGACCATCTAAGCCAAACACTTACCATTGGTTATTATTACCAACCCTCAGTACTTGGTATTACCAATGAAATCCCCCAAATGGCAACCATTCATATCAATAAACCTAATGGTGAGATGATAGCTGTTGATAGCTATGCCTCTACAAAAGATAAAATAGTATCCGCCAATCGGTTTTTTTTGATTTTAGGTCTGGCTACTATAATTTTATTAATATGGTCTCATATGAGAGATGTTAAAAAAGAGCTAAAAAAGAAGGAGCAAGAAAATGATGGCAAACTTGACTAGGGTGTGCCTACCTTTTGTATTTGTTATGAAAAATGCCTGTTCAAAAAAGCAGGGGAGTCGCCCGTTTTTCAAGGAAAAATGCAGTATGGCAGGGTGCGTAATACGCACCTTCTAAGTGGATAAGTGGAAAAT
>NZ_MXAP01000045.1:34969-42276 GCF_002027555.1 Moraxella equi | reverse complement strand
GATTTTGTGGTTTGGGGGTGTATATGGGAGAGGGTGGTTAAATGCGATACCAACAAAACTAAAAAAACCAAGTTCCGTAAATATAGAACTTGGTTCTTAACCAACCCTACCCCATCTATTCAATCAAATTTATCTAAAATCTAAAGACGGTAGAATGGACGGATTTTTTAACACAATCAATAATTACAGATAACCATACGCCACCAGTGCATTGGCAACTTGGGTAAAGCCTGCCACATTCGCACCTGTCATATAGTCAATCGCACCTTCGGTCGTGCCGTATTTTTTACCAGCTTCCAACGCACTTTCATGAATGTTTTTCATGATTTTTTGAAGTTCGATGTCCAAATCTTCAAACGACTTATATTTACGAACCGAGTTTTGGCTCATCTCCAAGCCCGATACCGCAACCCCGCCAGCGTTGGCAGCTTTACCAGGGGCGTAGGCAACACCATTTGCACGCACCACGTCAATGGCTTCGGCAGTCAGTGGCATGTTTGCACCTTCGGCAACATATTTTACGCCATGCTTGACTAAGGCTTGGGCGTCCTGTTCGCTCACTTCGTTTTGGGTGGCACAAGGTAGAGCTACTTCGGCATCAAACTGCCAAGGACGCTCTCCTGCTAGCCATTCACCGCCAAACTCGCTCACATAATCAGCGAGTGCTTTACCATTGGCTTTGTGGTTTTTGACCCAGTCGATTTTCTCTTGGGTAAAGCCTGCCTTGTCCACCAAAGTACCTTTTGAGTCAGAGAAAGTGATGACTTTACCGCCCAAGTGTAGGCATTTTTCGGCGGCGTATTGTGCCACGTTACCTGCCCCTGACACTAGGACAGTTTTACCTTCTAGACTGTCGTTGTTGACTTTTAGCATATTATCAAGGAAGTACACAAGACCATAGCCAGTCGCTTCGGTACGAATGAGCGAGCCACCGTGACCCACGCCTTTGCCAGTCAAAACGCCTTCAAATTCACGGGTTAGGTTTTTATACATGGCGAACATGTAGTTCACTTCACGACCACCCACACCGATGTCGCCTGCGGGTACGTCCATGTCTTTGCCGACATTTTTGTGAAGTTCACGCATGAACGCATAGCAGAAACGGCGGATTTCAGCCTCACTTTTGCCTTTGGGGTCAAAGTCAGAGCCACCTTTAGCACCGCCCATCGGCAAACCAGTCAAGGCATTTTTGAAAATTTGTTCAAAGCCTAAGAATTTTAGCGTCCCTTCGGTAACAGTTGGGTGAAAGCGGATACCACCTTTATATGGACCAATGGCGTTGCTAAATTGGACACGCCAGCCACGATTTACTTGGATTTCGCCTTTGTCGTTTTCCCAGTTCACACGAAAAGAGATGATGCGGTCAGGCTCGCATAGGCGTTCAAAGACTTGTAGGGTCTCAAATTTTGGGTTGTCGGCATAGACCTTCTCAATGGTCATGGCGACTTCTTTGACGGCTTGGATAAATTCAGGTTGATGAGCGTAGTTTTGCTCGACTTTGGCGATGGCGGACTGGATAGTCATGGCGTATTCCTTAGGTTGGTCAAGTATGGATTGAGTGAAAGGTACATTCATTGATTTAATTAATGGCTATCGCCACAATGATTTATATCATAAAAATTAATGAATATATCAGTGAAGTTAATAATACCTACTTTTTGCCAAAAAAACAAGGATTTTATGTCATTGATTGTTGGATAATTATCATAAAAAATTAATATTTAATTAATTTTTATTATAAATTAAAATCTCTTAGAAAATAGTCTCACAGACCATAGACAATCACACAAAATAATGGTAAGTTAAGACAATTTTACCCCATAAATAAGTCGTTAAAATGAAAAACTTAGCCGTCAAATTCTGCGGATTTACTCGCACGGACGATTTACAGACCGCCATTGCTCTTGGCGTGAATGCGGTGGGACTGGTGTTTTATCCGCCAAGCCCCCGTGCTGTCAGCATTGCCACTGCCAAGACGCTTGTATCAGCCGTGCCTGCTTTTACCACCATTGTTGCTTTGGTCGTCAATATGGGGCAGGATGAACTTGTCAATTTGGCAAAAGAAGTGCCATTTGACATTGTGCAATTTCACGGCGATGAAACACCTAGCGAGTGCCAAGCGCTTGCCCGTGCGGTTAATAAACGCTGGATAAAAGCCATTCGGGTAAAAAATGACGACACCAGTGACACGCTGTTAAATCAAATCAACGCATTAAAAGCGTGCAGAGCAAGTGGTGTGATTTTGGACACTTTTAGCGATAAGGCGTATGGTGGTACGGGGCTTGTCTTTGATTGGAAAAAAATCCCTGATAATTCACCTTTGCCGATTTATTTGGCAGGGGGATTAACACCTGATAATATTGGCAAGATTGTAAGCAATCAAGATTTGATGGCAAAAATTAAAGGCGTTGATGTGAGCGGCGGTATTGAAAAGGCAAAAGGGGTAAAATGCGGTGAGAAAATGGGACGGTTTTTACAAAGTGTAAAAAACAAATGATAAGAGACGCGGACAGCCAAACAGGTCAAATATCATTGGGGCTGTATTTGGGATTTTTTGGTCTGTTATTGGGCTGTGTTTATTTTGTTATTCGCCCATTTTTTGATTGGAATGAAGGGTATTTTGCAGTTTTTGAGACTATTATTATTTGTTTATTTTTGATTGCATTTGCTATTGTGGGAATTATTAATACAATCTATATTTGTATAAAGACAAAAGGAGCAAATAGCAGTCTTGATATTGGTTTTTTGATACTGATATTGGTAATGGTTGGCGGTTCTATTTTTATTGGTAGTTTTGCTATTAAGCCATTATATTATACAATTTTTGAAACAAAAGCCACCACAACAACCTATGAGTATTATTTAAAATCTTTTGAGAACCAAAAACGAGCAGGTGCTTATGAGTATTATCTTTATTTTGATAATGACACTCGGGTTAAAATCAACAAAACAACTTATCAAAAGTTAAGGTTAAATAATGAGTATTCTTTAACACTTACTTATAAGCCAAAAGCTGAAATTTTATACGATTTACAAATTTCATTAAAATAGGAAAAACTTATGAACATTCTAATCACAGGCGTAACTTCTGGTTTTGGCTTGGCAATCGCCAAACTTCTTGCCAAAGACAATCATACCATTATCGGTACAGGCAGACGAGCCGATAAACTGGCAAATATTAAGGCGGAAATTGGCGAGAATTTTATCCCTCTATGTTTTGATATTGGCAATTTGGACGATACCAAATCCGCCTTAAATAGTCTTGACAAAGAGCTATTAAATAACATTGATGTGCTTATCAATAATGCGGGATTGGCACTTGGTTTGGAATCTGCTGATAAAGCCAATATCAGCGATTGGCAAACGATGATAAATACCAATATTTTGGGTTTGGTGAACATGACTAACAGCATTTTGCCCTATATGGTCGCCAAAAATGACGGCTATGTCATCAATATCTCATCAACGGCAGGCAATTATCCGTATTTTGGGGCGAATGTCTATGGGGCGACTAAGGCATGTGTTACGCAGTTTAGTCTCAATTTGCGAGCCGATTTAATTGGCAAAAAAGTGCGAGTTACCAACATAGAACCTGGTTTGTGCGGTGGCACGGAGTTTAGTAACGTACGTTTTCATGGCGATGATGACCGTGCGGGCAAGGTTTATGAAAATGTGGAATTTATTCGCCCTGAAGACATTAGTAATATGGTATTATGGCTTATTAATCAACCCAGACATATTAATATCAATCGCTTGGAAGTCATGCCAACCGCTCAAACGTTTGCAGGGTTGACGGTGGTGAAGGATTTATAGGAAAAATTATGCATTATACAATTAGTGGCATTTATCAAGGTGGTAAAATTTCATTAAATGAATTACCGCCATTTGATAAACCCAGTCAAGTTATGGTTGTATTTTTGGACGAGCCATTTTCAATCCATGAACAACCAAAAGCAAAAATCAGCAAACGCCAACAACAATTAGGCAGATTATCTGATTATAAAGCTGACCCTGCTTTTTATGAGCCTTTGGATAAGGACGAATTGGGAAAATGGTAAAGCGATATTTGTTGGATACCCATACTTTATTGTGGTATTATACCGAACCTGAAAAATTATCCAAAACAGCCATTGATATTTTAACCAATGATGATAATCAAATTTATGTCAGTTCGGCAAGTGTTTGGGAAATGGCAACCAAACACCGAAAAGGCAAATTAGGCAAAGCTCAAAAAATATTAGAAAATTTTGAAGAGCTAATGATTGACGCTGATTTTAAACCTTTATCGGTAAATTGGCGACACGCCAAGTTATCAGGCGAATACGCATTAAATCACGCAGACCCATTTGATAGAATGTTGGTTGCCCAAGCTTAAATTGAACAGTTGATTTTGATTAGCTGTGATGATGAAATAAACGCATTTCCCATTGATGTGATTTGGTAAAAATTTAATTTAAAAGGCAAAAACTTATGACAGACTATACCCAATTTCCCAACGCCACAGGTCATTTTGACATTCACGGTGGTTGTTTTGTGTCCGAAACTTTGATGACCGCACTTGAAGAATTAGAACGCATTTATTTAGGCGTTAAAAATAACCCAGAATTTTGGAAAGAATATAATGATGATTTAATCAATTATGTTGGTCGTCCCACACCGCTTTATTTTGCCAAACGCTTAACAAAGGAAATTGGCGGAGCCAAAATCTATCTTAAACGAGAAGATTTAAACCACACAGGGGCTCATAAAGTCAATAACACCATTGGGCAGGCATTGCTCGCCAAATTGGTTGGCAAAAAACGCATTATTGCCGAAACAGGGGCGGGGCAACACGGTGTGGCAACGGCAACGATTGCGGCACGGCTTGGCTTGGAATGCGTGGTCTATATGGGGGCGGACGATGTGGAACGCCAAAAGATGAATGTCTATCGTATGAGGCTTCTAGGGGCGACTGTCGTGCCTGTCACGAGCGGTTCTCGCACGCTCAAAGATGCGATGAACGAAGCGATGCGAGATTGGGTGACCAATGTGGATAATACTTATTATGTGATTGGCACGGTGGCAGGCCCGCACCCTTATCCGATGTTGGTGCGAGATTTTCAGGCGATTATTGGGCGTGAGGCTCGTTTGCAACACCTTGAATTTGAAGACAAATTGCCTGATGTACTGGTTGCGTGCGTGGGCGGTGGCTCAAATGCGATGGGGCTGTTTTATGAGTTTTTAAACGATGAAAGCGTGGCGATGTATGGCGTGGAAGCAGGCGGATATGGCATTGAAACAGGCAAGCATTCTGCTCCCTTAAATGCAGGGCGTGTGGGTGTGTTGCACGGTAATCGCACCTATTTGATGGCGGACGATGAAGGGCAAGTCATTGAAACACATAGCATTTCTGCTGGGCTTGATTACCCAGGGGTTGGACCTGAACACAGTTTTTTAAAGGACAAAGGGCGTGTGGATTATGTGGTTATCAATGACGATGAGGCGTTAGATGCCTTTAAAACTTTGACCAAAACCGAAGGCATTATCCCTGCACTAGAAAGTTCGCACGCGGTGGCGTATGGGCTGAAACTCGCCAAAACATTGGGGCAAGATAAATCCATTATCATCAATTTGTCAGGGCGTGGCGATAAAGATTTGCATACCGTGATGAAAGTGGAAGGGATTGAGATTGATTAAAAGTGAATAAAGAAAGTGAATTAAAAAATAATGGCTCTATTGAAAGTTTAAGTGGTATTTTTGCTCATTATATCAAAGAGCCATTAACCGATGATGGTATTGATGATGCCATTGGAGAAGCATTATTTGAAAAACATTTTAAAAGTTGTCCAACTTATGAAACTATGGATTGGGAAACTTTTAAAAATATCCAATGGCAATCAGAAATTGATGATAATGGAAAATTAATTATTAAGCGAGTAGAAAATGACACAAACTTATAACCTAGATTGGGTCATTAACAAATTCCAATCTCACCCTAATTTAAAATTTTTATATTTTTGGGGGCATACCCCCAAATCTAATGGGCAAATGTCCATGCCTGTTTTAGTCAATGGTATGATTCGCCGTTTGTGGTGGGCAATGTAACTTATCCTACCGCCGAACATTATATGATGGCTCAAAAAGCCAAATTGTTTGGCGATATGGCGATTTTTAATGAAATCATTCACGCCAAACATCCCAAACAAGCCAAAGATTTGGGGCGACAAGTAAAAAATTTTGATGAAAAAATTTGGAATAAACACCGCTTTGACATTGTGGTGCAAGGCAATATTGCCAAATTTAGTCAGCATTCAAAATTAAAGGCGTATCTATTAGGTACAGGTGATAGCATATTGGTGGAGGCAAGTCCGATTGATGGCATTTGGGGTGTGGGTTTGGCAAGAGATGATGATAAAATCCATCATCCCTTAAATTGGCAAGGCTTAAATTTATTGGGATTTGCGTTAATGCAAGTGAGAGATACCTTGCTTTAAACTTTAAAAATAAATACAAACACACAACCATGACCAAAGACAATAAACCCGTCCCAAAGATTTTGACCGTGTTGGTTTTGGCATTCTTTGGGCTTATGATGTATGCCATGCTTGGCAGGTCATATGTGGGTGTGCAAGAAGGCTATTGGGGTGTTTTATCCAGAATATCAACCAGTCTGATAATGCTTGTACTATTGCCAGCTGTGGCTTATTTTTCATTGACACAGCTTAAAAAAGGCAATGAGACATTATGGGAGGATTTTAAAGATTTATTGGCGGTATTGGTTTGCCCTGCGGTATTTTTGATGTTGTTTGCTGATTTGACAGATGATATTTATTATCCACTTTTTGAAAATCATCAAACGGTTGTGAGCGATAGTTATCGTTTTTATTATGAACTTTATCGTGGCGAAAAGATTTATTATTTGGTATTTGATGATAAAGATAACCCCGATTCTTGCAGCCCCAAATACCAAAAATGCCGTTATACTTATAAATTAAGAATTAACGGCAAGACTTATGATGATTTACAACATTTAAATTCATCAAATAAAGACAATCCATTGCAATTAACCTTTAAACCAAAGGCAAGAATATTGATGAAATTAGAAGTTGCCAAACAGCTTTGATTTGTGTAAAAAGAGAGAACCCAAATGACCCGAATTTTCCAAACTTTTGCGACTTTAAAACAGCAAAACAAAAAAGCCATAACCCCTTAAATTGGCAAGGCTTCAATTTATTGGGATTTGCGTTGATGCAAGTCAGAGATGAATTGGTAAAGCAATAAAGTAAAAAGAGATAAAATTGATTAAAAATATTATTGATATTATTGAT
>NZ_MXAP01000045.1:0-34858 GCF_002027555.1 Moraxella equi | reverse complement strand
ATATTATTGATATTATTGATATTGTTGAGAATAATTTTAAAAAAGTTATTTCATTCTTAACCGTATGTTCAACCTTAATTGGTGGATTGATACTATTAAAGTATTCTATTGATATTAACTATATTCCTATAAATTTTAGCTTATCAGATGTTTTCTCTTTAACTGTATTTTCATTAATTTTTGGAGCTTTTTCTTTATTTGTATTTTTATGTTTTTGGTTATCAAGCGGATTAATTTTACACTTAATATCCATTTTACTTACCAATTCCATTGCAGTAAAAATCACTCCAAACATTCTAAAAGATAAATTAATTTTATCAATTTTGAATAGATATAAAATATCAAAAGTTGATGTGGTTTTTAATTCAATTATTGCATCATTTTCTTTTATATTTCTTTATTTGTATTTGGAAATATTTAGTTTTTCAGACTTTTTTGCTGTTAATGGTATTATTATTTCCCTTAGAGTTCTTTATAAACATTTAAAATTGCAGATAGTTAAGAATAGTTTGGAGAGTGATGTTTATGATAAAATTAAATACGATAAAAAGCTTTTTTCTATGTACTGTTTTATCATACCAATAATACTATTATTTTTTATTTTCCCAAAGTTAAACTTAGTTGTTCATATTATGAATTTTGCTGATGTTAGAAATTACAATGTAGATATTCATATTAAAGAACCATATTATCATCAATTTCAAGAATGCAATATGCCATTACAGATTAGCTCTTTTGGAGATAAATATAGAAAAATAGAAAATGTTAATATTGATTTGCAAAATGTTGATAGAAATATAGTTGTTAATATAAAGCACAAAACAACTTCAATTTGTGATAGAGTTATCATTAAGAAACTTGATGATAATGTTTTTGTAATAGATAAGCGAGAACCAAAATGACCCGAATTTCACAAACTTTTGCTATCCTAAAACAGCAAAACAAAAAAGCCCTAATCCCCTATATTATGGCAGGCGACCCAAATCCGTCCGTTACGGTGGATTTGATGCACGAGCTTGCCCTTCACGGGGCGGACATTATTGAAATTGGTTTGCCATTTAGCGACCCAATGGCGGACGGGGCGGTGATTAGTCTGGCTGGCGAGCGAGCGTTGGCAGGTGGGACGAGTACCACGCAAGCGGTACAAATGGTGGGCGAATTTCGTAAAACCAACCAAAGCACGCCTGTGCTGTTAATGGGTTATCTCAACCCTGTGGAGATTATCGGTTATGATAATTTTCTCAATCTGTGCGAGCAAAATGGCGTGGATGGCTTGCTACTGGTGGATTTACCACCCAATGAAACGAGCGATGATTTGTCCGAGCAACTTGCCCAAAAAGCGATTAACCAAATTTTCCTACTTGCCCCTACGACCGAAAAAGACCGCCGTCAAGCGGTGCTAAAACGCGGCTCAGGCTTTATTTATTATGTGTCGGTCAAGGGCGTTACAGGCTCAAGGGCTTTGAATACTGACGAAGTGGCAAGACAGGTACAAGCCATTAAGGCGGATACCGAGTTGCCGATTTGTGTGGGCTTTGGCATACGAGACGGCGAGAGTGCCAAAGCGGTGGCGACATTTGCAGACGGTGTGATTGTCGGTAGTGAATTGGTGCGTCATTTTGCCGATGTGGGCGATGACAAGGACAAGTTGGAGCTTGCCATTGATAAGGTGCTTTCAAAAATGGACGAGTTACGCCAAGCCATTGATAGCCTTTAACAAAAACCATTTGCCAAATCATCAAAACAACTGTAAACTATGCCTATTTGAATGTTAATTAGGAATACCATGACTGACACCCAAGCCCAAACGCCAACCACATGGCTAAACCGCCCTGTACCGTCTATCAAGCAAGACCGTATCGTTCAGCCGTCTGCGGTGGAGACCGAGCCGTCCACCGAATGCCCAAATTGCCACACGCTGACGACCAACACCAGCTTGATTTTTAATCAATACGTCTGCCCCGACTGCGACCACCATTTAACAATGTCGGCTCGCAAGCGGTTAGAGTGGTTTTTTGACAGCATTACAGGCGAGCTTGGGCAAAACTACCAAGCGGGCGACCCCTTAAAATTCACAGACTCTAAGCCTTATCCTTTGCGTATGAGCGAAGCCCAAAAGACCACAGGCGAGAGCGAAGCCTTGATTGTCATGAATGGCAAAATCAAGAATTTGGAGCTGATTGCTTGTGCGTTTGATTTTAAATTTATGGGCGGTTCTATGGGTTCGGTGGTGGGCGATAGGTTTGTCATGGCGGGCGAAAAAGCCCTTGCCGAGCGTAAACCGCTTGTTTGCTTTGCGTCTAGCGGTGGGGCAAGAATGCAAGAAGGCTTGCTATCACTCATGCAAATGGCTCGCACGTCTGCGGTCATCGAACGCTTGCGTTTGGCGGGCGTGCCTTATATCGTGGTGCTGACCAACCCTGTCTATGGCGGGGTTACGGCAAGTCTTGCCATGCTGGGTGATGTGCATATTGCCGAGCCACGTGCGATGATTGGCTTTGCAGGTAAGCGAGTGATTGAGCAGACCGTGCGCGAAGTGCTTGAAGAGCCGTTCCAACGTGCCGAATTTTTGCTGGATAAAGGTACGGTGGATATGGTGGTACACCGCCATGAGCTTGTGGCTACCGTTTATCGACTGCTGACCAAGATGATGAAATTGCCGAATGTGGGTTGATAAATCGTGCTATAATACCAAAACTCTAAAAAGGGTTTTGGTATTTTTATTGGATAATACAAGGAAAATTATATGCGTCTTTTTATCATCATAAAGCATTGCTTTGACTGAATCCCGTGAAGACATTGCCGAATTGTCTGATGATGCGAATATTAACACCATTATTGACTATGTGGAAAACTATGGCAAAGATATATCAGTCAATCACGATGATACTGAAGACGATCGATATGGAGAGGAGCTTGAAAAAGTTTATAAAAACTCACCCACCGTACATTATATGTTTTCAGAAATGCATAGAATAACAGAGAGTCTTGGTTATAATAGTGAACCTAATCCAGAATTTTAAACATTGATGGCAGTCAGTAAATTATGAAAACCCCTCAAACCGTTTCCGAGTGGCTCAATTATATGGGCAACATTCACGTCTCCGCCATTGACATGGGGCTTGACCGTGTGCTACCTGTCGCCCAAGCGTTGGGCGTATTAAAAGACGACTTGCCACACCGCCCCTATGTCCTTACAGTCGCAGGCACCAATGGCAAAGGCTCGACCACCGCTCTCATCAGCGAGATTTGCACCCAAGCTGGCTACAAAACCGCCCTGTATCAATCCCCCCATTTGATAAGTTTTAACGAACGCATTAAAATCAATGGGGTAGATGTTGATGATGAGTTATTGATAAAAGCCTTTAATGCCTGTGAAAAAGCCCGCACGGACTGTGATGTTTCTTTATCGTTTTTTGAAATGACGACGTTATCGGCATTTTGGATTTTTAAAGAATTAAAATGCGATGTTTGGGTATTAGAGATTGGTTTGGGCGGACGGCTTGATGTGGTGAATGTCATTGACCCTGATATTGGCGTGATTACCAATATCGGCATTGACCATATTGATTGGCTTGGCGATGATAGAGAAAAAATCGGTTTTGAAAAAGCAGGGATTATCCGTGATAATATGCCTGTTATATATGGCGAGCGTGATATGCCAAATAGCACATCCCAAATTATCCGTGATAAAAATGCCAAATGCCATCATTATGGCAGGGACTTTATTTATCAAGCACATGATAAAGATTGGATATATACTAATGGGGCGATGACATTAGATTTACCCAAACCAAATATCGCCCTGATGAATGCCAGTAATGCCATCAGTGCGATATTGGCAAGTGCATTAACCATCAGCATAGACGATATTAAAAATGGCTTAAACAATGTCAAATTATCAGGGCGATTTGACAAAAGAATGATAAATCGTAAACAATGGATTTTTGATGTTGGGCATAATACGCACGGCATACAGTTTTTAATGGATTTATTTATCCCATTTTGGCAAGACATTAAAACCAACCGCCCCACTGCCAAATTACATTTTGTCTTTTCTATGCTTGCCGATAAAGACATTGATGACGTGTTGGCGTTTATTAATACCTTTGATTTGCCCATTTGTGCATGGCATATTGGTAAGATTGACAATGTGCGAGCGGTGGCAGCGGACGAGCTACACACCAAAATCGCCACGCATTTGCCAAACGGTACTGTTTATACCCATGACAGCATTGCCCAAGCGGTGGCAAGCGTAGAGAGACAGGCGAATCATGATGACGTGATTTTGTGCTTTGGCTCATTTCATACGATAGGCGAGAGTTTGATTGCGTTGGGGTTGGCGGATGACCCACGTTCTGTCTAAGAAAATTGTAAAATCAGGATAAATCCGATTGGCTTTACTGTCTTTTATGGTAAAATAAAAACATTGTTAACAGACGTGATAAGACGATGATTTCAAAACAGTTATTATTAGGATTAAGTTTGGTTTTGGGTGGTGGTGTGATTTTATATGCCGTCAATCAAGGACAAAGCGACACCGCCCAAAACGTACAAACTGCTAAGACCACCCCCCAAACAGACAGCGTGGCAACCACTGCCGATGACGGCGTGGCTCGCCCGACCGTTGAGCCTTTGACCGTGGACATGGCGACCGAGAGCAAACTTTTGACCGCCAAACAAGAAGCCCGAGAAGCTCGCACGCTTGCCCAAGAAAAAGAAGCCATGGCACTCATCGAAGCCCAAGAAAAAGCCCAGCAACTGGCTCTTGATAAGGCGACCGCTGAGCAAAAAGCCTTAGCCACAGCCACGCCTGCCGACACGTTGACGGTGGAAACACGCCCCGAAGCCATTGCTGTTGCCAAGGCACAGGCGGAGCGTGAACGCTTGGAAAAACTTGCCAAAGAAAAAGAGCTAAAAGCTAAAAAAGAGCAAGAACAGCGTGAAAAAGACGACAAAGAAAAAGCCAAAAAAGAACAGGACGAGAAAGCCAAAGCCGATAAACGGGCGAGTGAACGTGCCGAAAAAGCCAAGGCGGATAAGCTAAAAGCCCAAAAAGAACAAGCTGAGAAAGAGAAAAAAGAACAAGCCAAAAAAGCCCGTGATGAAGCCCCACAAAATGCCAATAATGGTCAGCACAAAGTGGTGCGTGGCGACGGTTTGATTAAGTTGTCTCGTCAGTATGGCGTGCCTGTCTCTGCTCTTGCCGAAGCCAACAACATGGGGCGACACGACCCCCTACCGCTTGGCAAAACCATCAAAATCCCATCAAAAGCACAAGTAGCACGCTTAGAGCGAGAAGCCAAAGAGCGAGAAGCCCAAAAAGCTGCTGCCGCCAGTGCTGATAAACGCCTAAAAGAAGCCCGTCAAAAGGGCAGTGACGGCGATGGTAATGCCCGCTATGGCGTGCAGGTGTCGCTGGCTGACAACCAAGCCAAAGCCGATGAGCTTGCCAAAAAATACCGAGACGCTGGCTATAAGGTCAGTACCAGTCAGACCAGTCGTGGCGTACGAGTACTGGTCGGTTCAGAGAAAAACCAAGACGCCGCCGCCGCTTTGCGTGACAAAATCAAAAACGACAGTCGTGTGGACGGCAGTGGTGCATGGGTAAAACGTGTGCAATAACCACCAAAAAGCACAGGGCAACTTGTGCTTTTATTTTTATTTAATTTATTGAGAGATGTTATGACCGCCATTACTGATTTTTTAGAGAACCTTGCCCAAACATTTGACGACAGCCAAATCAAAACCGACCCCGACAGCCTAGACAACTGGGGTAAGGACTGGACAAAGCATTTTGCTCCTGCCCCATCTGCTGTTGCCTTTCCCAAGACAACCGAGCAAGTTGCCCACATCGTCCGCCTTGCCAATACCCATAGCATCTGCCTTGTGCCAAGCGGTGGGCGTACAGGCTTATCGGCAGGGGCGGTGGCAAGCAATGGCGAAGTGGTGGTAAGTTTTGACAAAATGAACGCCATTGGGACATTTTATGAAGCCGACCGCATGGTGGAGGTCGAAGCTGGCGTGGTTACCAAAGCCTTGCAAGAATTTGCCGAATCCAAAAATCTATACTATGCGGTGGATTTTGCGTCATCGGGGTCAAGCCAAATCGGTGGTAATATCAGCACGAACGCAGGTGGCATTAAGGTGATCCGTTATGGCATGACTCGTAACCAAATCCTAGGCTTGACGGTGGTAACAGGCAAGGGCGATGTTTTGGAGCTAAATGGCGGTATGCTAAAAAACGCCACAGGGTACGATTTTCGTCATCTGTTTATCGGAGCAGAAGGCACGCTTGGCTTTGTAACTCGTGCATTGATAAAACTTGAAAAACAGCCTGTGAATTTAACGGCAATGGTTTTGGGTGTGCCTGATTTTGGCTCGGTGGTTAAATTGCTTGATAAGTTTGGTAAAGCATTAAACTTAACTGCTTTTGAATTTTTTGACAGCGTGGCAATCGATAAGGTATTGACCGCAGGACACGCCAAAGAGCCGTTTGAGAGCCGTACGCCTTTTTATGTTTTGCTAGAATTTGAAGCCGTGTCCGATAACGTGCTAGACACCGCCATGAGTGTATTTGAAAGTTGCACCGAAGACGGTCTTATTGAAGACGGTGTGATGAGCCAAAGCGTGGGGCAGCTGCACGAGCTTTGGAAGTTGCGTGAGAGCATTTCTGAGACGATTTCGGTATTTACGCCTTACAAAAATGACGTGTCGGTGCTGATTACGCATTTGGGTGATTTTATCAATGACATTGAACAGATTGTCAAGGACAATTATCCTGATTTTGAGATTTGTTGGTTTGGGCATATTGGCGACGGCAATTTGCACCTAAACATCCTAAAACCTGACCATCTCACCAAAGACGACTTTTTTGCAAAATGCCAAACGGTGAATAAATACGTCTTTGAAACGGTTAAAAAATACAAAGGCTCAATCAGTGCCGAGCATGGCGTGGGCATGACCAAAAAGCCGTATTTGGATTATACCCGCTCGCCTGCCGAGATTGAATACATGAAAGCGGTGAAGGCGGTATTTGACCCCAATGGCATTATGAACCGTGGTAAGGTGTTTGATATTTAAGATGTTTGATGGTTAAGGATTGTTAAATTTAAAAACCCATCTTAATAAATTCATCAAAGAGTTTTAAATTACCACAAATTTATGATATATAAATGTAGGGACGTGCTGAGCACGTCCTTTAATATGCCGTTATTTTCATAGGTGTGTACAGCACACCCTTACAAAGCCTGTGGTAAATATCAAGTTCGTTAGCTATAAGACGGTTTTTATTTGTAAAATGATAAAAAAACTTCGCAAAACTTTATTAACCGCCTTGACCTACCTTGTGATGTTTGTCGTCATCTATACGGCGGTCAATCTGTGGCGGTCGCCTGTCATGCCTGACAGTCCCAAACTTGTCTATCAAAACAGCACAGGGCAAGTGGTCGATGTCGTCTCACAAAGTTATGATACGCCTGTGCTTGTCTACTTTTGGGGGTCGTGGTGTGGGGTGTGTCGCACAACCAGCCCCAACGTCCAAGCCCTGCACGCTGATGGTCGTGATGTGCTAAGCGTGGCGGTGTCATCGGGCGATGACAATGAATTACTTGCTTATATGAACAAACACGGCTATGATTTTTATACCATCAATGACCAACATGGGGCGGTATTTGGCGAGTGGGGTGGACAGGTAACGCCATCCTTTGTGATATTAGATGACGGCAAAGTCGCTCAAAGTTTTACGGGCATCGCACCGCTTTGGTTATTAAAATTACGGCTGTGGTGGGCGGGGATGTAGCTTAGATGATACCATATTTGTAGGCTGTTTTAACTTTCTCACAAAAGCATTTTAAAGGTTTATACTGCCCTTACCGCCTTTATCCAACTTACAACAAAAAATCCCAAACGCTGATTTGGGATTTTTTAAGCCTTGGATTTTTCAAGTCTAGGGCGTGCCTGCCTTTGGTATTTGCAATGAAAAATGAGAAAAATCGCACGTTTTTCAAGGAAAATTCCGCAGTTGATATTGAAATATCAACAAGGATTTTGACTTTGAGCCACAAGATTTAGCCATTTTTCATGCAAAAATTGACAAAACAATAAGTTTTATCTCATTTGTATAAAATGTTATCAATGGTAGGCACGTCCTAGTATTTACCAAATATCCGACTTCACTTTCTCTTTAAGCAAAGGGTGCTTATCAAGCTCAAAGACAGGCTCTACTTTTCCTGCTTTTAGCTGACCGCTGTAATCCTTGATGAGTGCAAAGACATATTTTGACAATAGCACGATGGCGATAAGATTGATAAATGCCATGGTTCCCATGGTCAAATCGCCCATATCCCACACCACCGCAACTTTTGCCACCGCCCCAAAATAGACAAAGCCCAGTACCAACACACGGAAGGTGTTAAGCACCAAGGGGTTGTTTTTCAAAAATTGCATGTTGGACTCGGCATAGGCATAGTTGCCGATGATGGTCGAGAACGCAAACATAAACAGCAAAATCGCCAAGAAATACTGACCCCATGCCCCGACATGGCTTTCAAGTGCCACCTGTGTTAGCTGTACGCCGTCCGCCACGCCTGCTGGCAACTCTGACAGCAAAATCACAAATGCCGTACACGAGCAGACGATGAGCGTATCAACAAACACACCCAGCATCTGAATCACGCCCTGCTCAACAGGGTGCTTAACGTCCGCCGCCGCTGCTGCGTTAGGGGCGGAGCCTTGACCTGCTTCGTTAGAATACAGACCCCGCTTAATACCGAGCATCATCGCCTGCGAGATAAGAGCCCCAAACAGACCACCGCCTGCCGCTTCATAAGTAAAGGCTTTGGTGATGATGAGTGAGACCACGCTTGGGATTTGAGTGATGTTGGTGATGATAATATAAAACGCCACAAGCAGATACAGTGCCGCCATGACGGGGACGATTTTCTCGGCAATCTTAGAAACCCGAGCGATACCCCCAAAGATAATCGGTGCCGTCACGGCAACCAACACCCCTGCCACGATGTGCTTATAAGTCGCCCAACTGGCTTGGCAGGCATCATCAGCTCCCACACACCCTGTGGCGGACTGTATGGCTTGGGTGATGGTGTTGGACTGAATGGACTGATACACAAACCCAAAGCAGACGATGAGTGCCACGGCAAAGACCACGCCAAGCCACTTTTGTCCAAGCCCCTGCTCAATATAGTAGGCAGGACCACCACGGAATTTGCCCGTGATGGGGTCTTTGATTTTAAAGAGCTGAGCAAGACTAGACTCGGCAAGTGCCGAACACATACCAATCAGGGCGATGAACCACATCCAAAACACCGCCCCTGCTCCGCCAACACTGATGGCGATCGCCACCCCTGCAATGTTCCCGACACCGACACGACTCGCCAATCCTGTTACAAACGCCTGAAATGACGAAATCCCTTGGTTCTCGTCATGTCCTTTGCGACTTGCCAGCATGGTTTTGATACTTTGCCCAAACAGGCGAAACTGAGCGAACCCTGACATGATGGTAAAGAAACACCCCACGCCCACAAGCACCCACACTAGGATGTCCCACAAAGGTGCATTGATGGCATTGACCGCACAATGGAGTTTATCAACCGCATCTGTCGCTTGGGCGGTACATTCAGAAAAAGACATGCTTATCCCCTTGATATTTATTTTGTCAAATTGACATAAATATAACTTTTACTTATATATTACCAAGCAAGTATTATATATCATTTTTGTAGTGTTTTGAAAATTTTTTGTAAATCAAAAAATAAGGACAACCGCCGTTGCCCTTATTTATCTAAAAATCTACATAATCCCGTCTTTATCCTTACCAAGTCCAAGCACCCAATTTAACAAAATCGCCATAAAGGTTGCCGTGCCGATACCACCCAAATCAAATGACCCAATCATCAAACCAAAATTCCCCGTCCCCAAAATCACGGTAATCGCACCGACCATTAAGTTTTTGTTATCACTAAAATCCACCTTATTGTCAATCCAAATTTTTGCCCCTGCAATGGTAATCAGACCAAATACGACAATGGACGCACCTGTCAGCACAGGCGTGGGAATGGTTTGGATTAACGCCCCGAATTTTGGCGATAAGCCTAGACAAATCGCAAACACCCCCGCCACAACAAACACGAGCGTAGAGTACACCCGAGTAATCGCCATGACCCCAATGTTCTCGCCGTAAGTCGTCATGCCAGTACCGCCTACCCCTGCCGAGAGTGCCGTTGCCACACCGTCCGCCACGAACGCTTTGCCAAGCTGTGGGGTAAGATTCTCGCCTGTCATCGCCCCCACCGCCTTGATATGCCCCAAGTTCTCCGCCACAAGGATAAACGCCACAGGGGCGATAATAAGCATGGCGTTCATTTCAAACACAGGAGCGGAGAAGTTTGGCACGCCAAACCAGCTTGCTTGCCCAATCACGCCAAAGTCAATCGGCTTACCAAACCCCATGCCATTGGCGACAACGGCATAAATAACGTAAGCAAGCACCAAGCCCAAAAGGAGTAATAGTCTTTTTACAAACCCCTTGGCAAAAACCGCAATACCACTCATACACAGTACCGTAACTAGTGTCATGGCAAGCTCAAAGGGTTTACCTGCCACGCTTGACACCGTAACGGGGGCAAGGTTTAGCCCGATAATCATCACAACCGCACCCGTTACCACAGGAGGCATGAGCTTTTCAATCCAGCGAGTGCCTGTTCCCATGACGATAAAACCAATCAAGGCATAGACCACACCGCAAGCGATGATGCCACCGAGTGCCACGCCAAGATTGGGGTTCGCTCCACTACCTGTCGCATGAGCGGTCGCCGTCGCCACAACGCCAATAAAGGCAAAGGATGACCCCAAATAGCTCGGCACTCGTCCGCCTGTCATCACAAAAAACAAAATCGTACAAATCCCACTCATCATAATGGCAAGATTGGCATCAAAGCCCATTAAAATGGGGGCAAGCACCGTTGCCCCAAACATGGCAAGGACGTGCTGAATGCCAAGCATGACCGTCTGAGCAGGGGGCAAGTATTCATAGGTGGCGACAGGGCTTGTGGCAATGTCGCCTTTGTAGGGGGTGAATTTGGGAAAGAATGACATATTTTTACCTTATCGTTTTAAATTTAGATTTTCATTGTTATAAAAAAGCGACAATTAAAAATCATTGCCTTAGAGTATGCTTGTCTTTTCTGTTTCTACAAATTTTAAAATGCAATTGTATTATAAAGGGCAGGCACGTCCTAACTATTGTGGCTTTATCAGTTTATTTTGGCTTAGCAACTCGGTCTCAGACAGTCGCCAACGCCCTTTTTTCTTGCTTGCCGAGCGACCTTTTAGGGCGGTGTTGCCCAAAAGTTTGTGCATGGAATGACTAGAATGAGCATGACAAATCGCACACGCCAGCCCATCCGCCGCGTCCGCCTGTGGCACGACATCAAGGGCGAGCAGACGACACACCATTGCCGTTACTTGTTCTTTGTCCGCCGCCCCATAGCCACACACCGCCTGCTTGATTTGCCGAGCGGTATATTCTGACACCGTCAAACCCTGTGCCGTCAAAGACGCAATCGCCGCCCCCCGAGCCTGCCCGAGCTTTAAGGCGCTGTCGGGATTGGTCGCCATAAACACCTGCTCAATGGCAGAATGTATCGGCTCATCGTGGTATTTTTGATAATGACCGACAATCCTTGCAATGCCATCAAAAATCTGACTGATACGCACTGGCATATCCGTACTGTCGGTGCGTATCGTCCCTGCGTCCACAAAAGTCAAGCGATCTCCCACCGCACGCACAATGCCATAACCTGTCATGCGAGAGCCAGGGTCTATGCCGATGATGAGTGTCATATTAATGAAGTCTGCCTAAATAGCTGTTAAAAGATAAATATTAAAAGATAAATGTTAAAAATTGTTACCCTTGCCTTTAAAAAGTTGGCGTTAGCACAAACATTTGGTATTATAAACTATTTTGTGTTAAATTTCTAAACTAATAAGGAAAACGTATGGGCGTTGTTGTGGGTATTGCTTTGGTGTGGTTCATCATTGAAATGCTGATTTGGTATCTGTTGGCTCAATTCATGAGCGGTTGGCTTGTGTTTTTGTGGTTTGTTGTGGCGTTTTTTATTGGCTTGGCACTCATCAAAAAAGCCGCTGGCACTCTAAACCCCATGGCTCAGCAGATGAAAAATGGCGTTATCCCCAACCCCGCCAATCAGCCCCCAGAGTCCACCATTACCAAATCAGTAGCGATGGGCATTGCAGGGATTTTGTTTGTCCTACCGGGTATCTTGACCGACATCGGGGCGTTTTTGCTACTCCTACCTGCCATTCAAAAGGTGCTGACCACCAAAGCCAAAAACTACGCCATGAACAACCAAGAAAAAATGATGGCAATGATGGCAAAACAAATGGGCGGACAAAGCCCTTTTGGTGGCATGGGCGGTGTGAACCCCAATAACCCTTTTGGACAAGGCAACCCCTTTGGTAATGGCGGTTTTGGCGGTAATTATGGCAATTCTCGCACCACCATTGATGGGCAAGCCAAAACAGTTAAAAAATCAGCAAATGATGATTAAATTAACCTTAAATGATTAGAGCGTGTTGAACATTGATAGCATTTTTATAAAATAAGGTAAAAATTCAACACCTTAAATTGATTTTTGTATGAAAATGGCCAAATCTTGTTTTTTATAGTGTCAAAATCCTTGTTGGTATTTCAATAGACTTCTTTCCAGACCTAGAGCTTTGTGGATTTTAACAACTTCAATCCTGATGTTGATGAGAAGTTATTTTTAGTTTGGAGGGATATATTGGAACGAGCATGGTTATTAATCTTTGAACATTACTAAAAATTTAGTATAATACACAAATTATAAATTTTGTTAATAATTATTATGAAAAGCTTGCTAGGGCATAAAAGAGAATTAATGGGTAAGCAACAAGCTTTTACGTTGGTTGAATTGGCGATTATGATAGCAATACTTGCTATTCTTGCAATGATTGCATATCCTAGTATGATGGAAGCACTGCGTAAAATGGAATCCAAAAAAGTGGAATCTATCATTCATTCAGCACTGATTGAGGCTCGTAACGAAAGTCACATCACAAAGAGAAACATCATTATTTGTCCTGCCGATGTCTCTAATAATTGCAATAAGCAATCAGATGTAAAAATTATTGTATTTAGAGATGTAAATAACGATGCCCAGTTCCATGATAATGCCCTTGTAAAAGAATACTCGTTAAATCTCAAACATGGAAGAGTTGATATGCGAGTATCAGCTTCTAGGAATTACATTAAGTATTTTGGAAGTAGTGCCAGTCCACGAGGGCATTTTGGTCATATTAAATATTGCTCAGTATCGGATAATGAGACATTGTCATATAAGATGATTTTAACGCATACAGGGCTTGTGCGAAAAAGTTTTGATGATGTGAGTTGTTGATTTTAAGGTAAAGGGTTTGGACAATAAAGATGACCGATGATGGAAAAAACACTTACCTAATCATCGGACAGGGCGACATCGGTAAGGCAGTTGCCGAAATGTTATCCCGCGCAGGACATGATGTGGCGGGGTTAGCACGCACTGCCAAGAGTTATGATGAGCCTGTACAATTTTGGCAAAAAGACGCAAGAACGCTCACTCAAGATGAACTTGCCCCATTTAGCCATATCGCCATTATCATCACACCAAACCGTGAGATGACCGATAGAGTACAAGCCTATCGTGAGAGTTATTTGGCAGTGTGTGAGCATATCGCAGGACTTAATCTGCCAAACCTCCATCGTGTGCTATTTGTCTCGTCTACATCTGTATATGGCGAGAATGCAGGCGAATGGGTGGATATCGATACGCCAACACACCCCAGTACGGATACTGCCTGTGTGTTATTACAAGCTGAGCAAGTGTTACAGCATGCCTTTGGCGAGCGGTGTGCGATAGTCAGACCGTCTGGTATTTATCATGAAAAGAGTGTGCGGATGAACCGTCTTGCTCAGTCTGCCCATATCAATGGCGTGCCGTCCGCCCATTATACCAATCGCATTCATCGTGATGATTTGATACAAGTGATTTGTCAGGTATTAACTCTGAGTGCCGTCAAGCCTGTGTATTTGGTAAGTGATTGTAAGCCTGTTACCAGTCTTGAAGTAATAAACTTTTTGTGTCAAAAATATGAGTATCTCCCGCCAAAGATTATTCGCACTACGCCCACGGGCAAACGCATTCGGGGTAATGTGGATGATTGGCTTGTCTTTAGGGATTATCAGATGGGTTATGGATGTTAGTTAATTGATGGGATGTATAAAAAGGAGTGAATGTTATCACTCCTTTTTTGTGGTTCTATAATATCAATGGCTATTAACAGGCGCTAAGCTCGTCGTCCCATCAGAATTTTGTATGCGACGATAAACGACACCGCCATGAGAAACATTACCATAAGAACTTTGACTAACCGACCCCCGAGAGATACTAAATGATGAGTTTGGGTTTTGGGGCAGGTTTAGGCTGTCTTGGCGGATTTGTACTGTGCCTGTTTGATTGCCGTAATTCACACTTTGTGCGGGGCTGGACACGGGCGGATAGGTTGGGCTGACATTGCCAGTATTGCCCATGATGAGACGATAGAACTTTTGTCCTGCACGTCCGTCAGCAGGCACGCCCATTTTACGCTGATAATCCTTGATGGCAATGCGAGTGTTGTCACCGATAATACCATCAACGTTGCCAATGTTGTAGCCGTTATTAATGAGTGCTTGCTGAATTTCTTTGGCTTCGCGACGACTGATGCCAGGGTCATCGGTCGGCCAAGGGGTGGCAAAATTAACATTGGTGTCGTTATTTTCAATCAAGGTAGAAAGATGAGCGATGGCAAGGGCATAGCTTTCAGAAGCATTATAAGAATAGAACGTATCAAAGTTCTTACCCACTAAGAAAGCCGGCCCTTGTCGCCCAGCAGGTAGCAATAGTCCTGCTGATGCCATGTTGTTCGGTAGAGGGCGACCGTCAGGTAGGGTAATACCCATGTTTTGCCAATGGTTGATGGATTTTTTGTTGGTGCGACCACTTGACCCTGAATAGCCATTTAGTTTGACTTCATAACCCCAAGGCTCGCCACTGCGATAGCCTTTTTTGGTAAGAAAGTTGGCGGTACTTGCCAATGCGTCTGCCTTGGAATTGACAAGGTCTTTACGTCCGTCATTATCAAAATCTACCGCCAATTCCAAAAAGGTACTCGGCATAAACTGGGTCTGACCAAATGCCCCCGCCCATGAGCCTGTCATGTCCTGTGGGCGAATGTCGCCATTTTGGACGATGCGTAAGGCACTGGCATATTCGCCACGAAAATATGATTGGCGACGGTCAAAGCAAGACAACGTGGCAAGGCTGGTAAACAAATCCTTTTTGCCAAGGGTCTGCCCAAAATTACTCTCAACACCCCACACGCCAAGCACATGTTCGGGCTTGACCCCGTAGTGGTTTTCAATGCGTCTTAGCACGTCCGACATCTCGTGTTTGGCACGCAGACCATCCGCCACACGTTCGCTATCAACCAGTGAGGCGTGATAGTCCCATGCGTCTTTTTTGAATTCAGGCTGATAGTTGAGTGAGCGAATCACCGTTGGGTCAGGGCTACTCGGTCGGTACTGTTCAAAGGTGCTGGCGACACCACGAAAGTTACTGCTGTTTTTTAGGGTATTTAGACATTGGTCAAAATGGCTTTGGGATAGGGTGGGTAGGTCGTTGGCATGGGCAGTACTGATGGTTGTCAAAGCAATAATGCTAAGTGCTAGGGGCTTAAAAAAGAGGGTGGTAAGGGAGTGGAAGTGATTCATAAGATGTCCGATGATGGTACTGATGGTAAAATGCTGTACAAGTTTGCTGATGCAGGGTTGTGCGGTGTTGCCGCATTGTTTAATCATGCATGATTCATGATAAATCTTAGATAATCATGCAATAATCATACCAATCATAAAGGATTTTGTACTGATAAAATAGTGCTTTTTGGTAATTTTAAGGGATTTTTTTTCTACTTAATTAATGGTGGCATTTATCACCATATTTAATAAATGCCACAATGGGGTTGGAATAATCGAACCAAAAAACTTTTGCCCGCAATCACTTTAAAAACTCACCAAACCCTGCCTTTAATTTTTGTAACTTTGGCGGGATGGCAAAGTTGCAATAACCTTGGGTGGGGTTTTTGGCAAAAAAGTTCTGATGATAATCTTCTGCTTGATAAAAGGCTGGGGCTTTTTCCACGCGTGTGACCACGTTAATGCCGTCTGCTTTTAGCATGGCGATTTTGTCGTTGATGATGGGTAAATCCGCTTCATCGGTATAAAAAATCACAGACGCATACTGCGTGCCAATGTCATTGCCCTGACGGTTTAGGGTGGTGGGGTCGTGCATGGCAAAGAAAATATCTAAAATACTTGATAAATCAATGACCTGCTCATCATAAACAACTTTAATGACTTCCACATGCCCTGTTTGTCCACTGCACACCGATTCATAATCTGCCGTCTCTGCTTGTCCGCCTGCATAACCACTGGTCACAGAATCAACACCTTTAACCGCCAAAAATACTGACTCGGTACACCAAAAGCAACCGCCCCCTAGGATAATCTCTTGCATAATCACACCTTTAATTTATGAAAAAACAGATTAATAGTGGTAGAATAGCACATATTTTATAAAAGTCCAACGACCCATGCCACACAGCGATCATACCCCCAGTCCGACCATTAACTCAGTCATTAATACTGGTGCGGACACACTGTTTACCACGCCCCTTGACAAACACGCCCGTTTTAGCTTTGATGAGCAGGTGGTGGCGTGCTTTCCTGACATGATACGCCGAAGTGTCCCTGGTTATGGGCAGGTGCTTGCCATGTTGCCGATTTTTGCCCGTCGTCATCTGGGACATCGCCAACACAAAAACGGCAAAAAAATCAGCCGTGTCTATGACTTAGGCACATCGCTTGGGGCGGTGCTGTTTGCATTGGCAGGCGAGTTTGGGGCGGATGAGGTGGAGCTTATTGGCATTGACAACTCGCATCCCATGACCGAGCGTGCCACTGCCTTGTTGGGTGAGCATTATCCTAATCATGACATCAGTATCATCTGCGATGACGTCAATGAGATGGCACTTTTAGAATGCGACATGATTGTGCTGAATTTGACTTTGCAATTTTTACCGCCTGCCAAACGGGCGGAACTTTTACAAAAATGCCATGACGCATTGGCGGATGGGGGGATTTTGATATTGACCGAAAAAGTGCATTTGCTTGATGAGCAAAATGACGCATGGCAAGTTGAGCGGTACTATGACTTTAAGCGTGCCAATGGGTACAGTGAGCTTGAAATCAGTGGTAAGCGAAATGCCTTAGAAAATGTACTTATCACGGACAGCGAATATCAGCACAGCGAGCGACTGACGGCGGTGGGTTTTGCCAGACAGATGACGTGGTTTCGCTTTTTAAATTTTATCTCTATCATTGCTTTTAAATAAAGCCTGTATTTATTTTATCTTACAAATCATTGATGGTTTTAAAACCCATTTACAAGATAAATTGTAATCGCCCTTATTGCTAAAAATACACCAAATTTTAACTTTTACATGAATAACTGATGACTACCATTGCCGATTTTGAAAAAGATTTGTATCTGTTTTTATTAAACATTGCCAAAAACAACCCAGTCGCTCATGAGTGGCTTGCTCATCTGCCGACATGGCTTGGCGATGTCAAGGACAAATCCCGCTACGCCCACGCTTCTTATTATGCGTCCGCCATTAATAAACTGCCTGACGTTCATCCTGTGGCGACAGATTTGACCGATAAAGTCGCCATCACGCTGGGTGATGATTGGCAAATGAGCGAGTATAAAAAAACCATGGCACTGCTAAAAACACTCATGCCGTGGCGAAAAGGTCCTTTTTTTATCGGTTCGGATGACAGGCTTATTCACATAGACACCGAATGGCGGTCGGATTGGAAGTGGCAGAGAGTTGCTCCGCATTTGGATTTGGCAGGCAAGCGAGTGCTGGATGTTGGTGGTGGTTCGGGCTATCATGGCTTTCGCATGCTCGGGGCGGGGGCAACGTCGGTGGTGGTCATTGACCCGTCGTGTTTGTTTTATCATCAGTTCATGGCAATCAAGCACTTTGTGGGGGCGTGCGACGTGCATTATGTGCCTGTGGGGCTAGAAGCGTTGCCATCTGGGGGGTGGTTTGACGTTGTGTTTAGCATGGGGGTGCTGTATCATCGCTCATCGCCCTTTGAGCATTTGGAGCGGTTAAAGGCTCAGCTACGTCACGGTGGCACGCTTGTTCTAGAAACGCTCGTCGTTGATGGCGATGAACACACCGCGTTGGTGCCGTTTGAGCGTTATGCGATGATGAATAACGTGTATTTTTTGCCGAGCGTGCCTGCGTTGACAAAATGGCTTGGCAAGGTGGGTTTTGTTGATGTGCGTTGTGTGGATATTGATGTAACCAGCACTGATGAACAGCGTGCAACCGAGTGGATGAATTATCAGTCATTGGTGGACTTTTTGGATAAAGATGATAAGACCAAAACCGCCGAAGGTTATCCTGCCCCCAAACGAGCGGTCATGATTGCCAAAAAGCCTTAATGCAATTTCATAAATTGATATATAGCGTAGGGACGTGCTGAGCACGTCTTTTAATGCTGTTGTTTTAGGTATTACCCTAAATAAACCACGTCTTTAACACAAACTCAATCACGATTTTTAATAAAAAGCCGACAAACCCCGCCCCCAATGCCACAAAAATCCAAAACGTCCCTGCCTTGCCGGCATTGGTGCTTTTTGCCATGTCCCACATGATAAAAAACAAAAAAGCAATGAACGCAGGCAGTAGCCCATACAGTCCAATCTTGACAATCAGTCCTTCGGAAATGGCAACAATCATAAGAACACCTGTGGATGAGTGAGTACAATAGTCTATTATAACATAACTTGATAAGATGGCGGTATGGCTTATTTACCCGTCAGTTGCCCTGCTATCCACCGTTTGACAGGCGGTAGATGGTTACTCACTCGCAGGGTCAAATCCCGCACTGTTTGCATGGGCGTGCTGTCATCGGTAAACATTTTTACCATCAAGTTGGTGCCGTGATATAGGGGACGGGTGTGGGCTTGGTGGCGGACGTTGTATTTTTGTAGTAGGGCAGGGCTTGCGATGTCTTGTCCTTTGGCGTGAGCGTCTAGGATGAGCGTGGCTAGCGTGTTCGCCCCCATAAGCCCGAGATTAAAGCCGTGAGCGGTCACGGGGTGCATGCCCACCGCACTGTCGCCCACCAATGCCGAGCGGGTGGAGACAAAGGTTTTGGCGTGTACGCCCATGAGTGGATAATGGTGTACGGTGCCTGCTAGGGTCAGTTTGCCCAAGCGGTCGCTCATCATCCGCTGAACTTCTAAGGCAAGCTCATCGGCATTCATGGCAAGCAGGCTGTCGGCTTGGGTATTATCTAGCGTGATGACACAGTTGGTCAGATAGTCATGTAGGGGCAGTAGAGCGAGCGTTCTGCTGTACAAAAAGCACTCTCTGGCGGTTGCTTCGTTGGATAAAGGGTGTGATACCCGAAAGACGATGACCGTCCGCCCAAAGTCGTTCATCTCAGCTCCAATACCGAGCTTTTTACGCACAAAGGACAGACGGCTGTCCGCTCCGATAAGCAGGTTGGCGGTTAAGGTGCGACCATTTGCTAGGGTTACGCTCGCCCCTCGGCTGTCGGTTTTGATGTCTTGGACAGGCTGTTCGGTTAGGATTTGTACATTTGGCAAATCCTTGACTTCATCATAAAAGGCTTGTCTGATGTTGTGGTTTGAGATGAGATTGCCCAAGCGGTCAATGCTGGTGAGCAGGTTCAAATCTTTTGGCACTTTAAAATGCAAGGCATAATTAAAATCGCCATTATAAACCTTAGCATCAGCAAGTTTATAAATCTCATCATCGGGTATGCGTTGCCATGCCCCTAGGTTTAGCATAATCTCCCGAGAACGGTGAGTCAAGGCAATCTCACGCCCGTCATAAGCAGGATTTGCGATGGTATCTAAGGGGGATTTTTCGATGATGGTTACGGTCAAATCCACGCCCTTAAAATGCCGTGCAAATGCAAGACCTGCAGGCCCTGCCCCGATGATGATGATGTCGCTGTGTGCTGTGTTCATGATAAGCCTTATGATGGTATGGGCGGATTATTGGTGGTTGGCAAGTTCGTTTTTTAGGGCGGTTTTTAGCCAGCCTTTTAGGTCGTCAGAGACCTGTGCCATGTGTTCGCCCAAAAAGTCGTCGATTTGCTTGCTAAGCTTGTCCGTAATGCGTGCTTCTAAGGCATCCAAATCCTTGGGGTGTAGCCGTTGTGTCGGGGTGGATGACTCGGTAAATAGGGCTTGGGGCGTCTCTAAGTTGTGGATGATACGGGCAGGGATGGGCGTGTCGTCTCGGTGGATAAAAAACAAATCTTCAACGGTCTGCCCAAAATCGGCATGGTTAAACTCAAACTCGTGAGCAGGCGTGCTACCATGGAGCATGTCAATGATGTCATCAAGCTCTTGATGAAAGGCGTTTTTGACGGCGGTAGGCGTGGCGTGCCAACGCTTGGTAAACTGGGGGCTGGGCGAGAATGCGGTCATGATTATCCTTGTGGGGTTTTATGCTAGGGCGTGTTGAACGTTGGTATTTGCCATGAAAAACAGGGGAAATCGCCCGTTTTTTAAGGAAAAAGTGAAGTTTGATAGTTATTCTATCAAACGAGCTTTTGACGAAGAAAAACCAGATTTAGCCATTTTTCATGCAAAAATTGATTTAAAGCGTTAAATTTCATCATATTTTTAATAATGTTATCAATGTTCAACACGCCCTATTGTAATGTAAATTGGCGGATTTTTAAAGGTAATACCGCCAAAGAGTTGATGGTTAATTTTTGCCCTGCTGTTCAAAGGCGATAAAGCCTTGGCTTTTATGGGTTTGCCAGTTGTCGCCATCTTTGATGATGAATAAGGCGATGATGTCGTTTTCATCGGCAAGTCTGATGGCATCATCTTGGGGTATGGCGGTTAAGGCGGTTGCCCAGCCGTCCGCCAGTGCGGTGGTGCTTGCGATGATAGTTACGCTTGGTACGCCATTTTCCACAGGGCTTGCGGTGTGGGGGTTTATGGTGTGGCTGTACGTTTTGCCGTCATAGTCAAGCGAGTTGCGGTAGTTGCCTGATGTCGCCATGCTTTGTCCTGATAGAGCAAGGGTGGTCATGATTTCACGGTTGGCGGTGGTGCTACCCATGATGGGCTTGTCAATGGCGAGCGTCCACGGCAGTCCTTTGTCATTGACCCCACCTGTGGCGATTTCTCCGCCAATCTCTACCATGTAGTTGGTGATGTTGTATTTGGATTTTAGAACGTCCGCTATCGTATCCACGCCATAGCCTTTGGCAATTGCCGAAAAGTCAAGCCCCACGCCATCTGCCGTTTTGGATAATTCATTGCCATTTAGCACGATTTTGTCAAGTCCGATGGTGTCACGCGCAGCTAGGATTTCGGCTTCGGTGGGTGGATTTTGTAGGCGTTCTACGCTCATCTTTGAGCCAAAACCCCACAGCTCCACAAGCGGATAAACAGTTGGGTCAAAGCCGTGGTGCGACTTTTCATAGATGAGCCTGCTGTCGGATAGCACTTTGATAAAATCAGGGTCGATTTGTATCGTCTGCCCTGCACTTAAGGCGTTGAATTTACTAATCGTGCTGTCGGCTTGATAAGTGGACATACTGTCGTTTATCTCATCAAGGCGGGTGTCTATGCTTGCTTGTATCTCGTCCGCAGTCGCCCCTTTTGGTAATTCAAAGGCGATGTGATAGCTTGTCCCCATCGTCTGCCCGTCTATCTTTTGGTAAGTGGTGGGCGGTGTGGGGGTGCAGGCGGATAAAGCAAGGATAGATAATGGGATAAGATATTGATATTTCATGATTTTTGCATATTCTCAATCTACAAACAGTAGAAATTAGCGGTGTCGTTAGACGGTTAAAATTATAACACAACATGTCATAAAATGATATGTTTATTCTAAATCATATTCTCATAAAAAATATTGACAAGACAACTTGCCTTTTATAAAATACAACTGTACCAAAACAGTACCCAGCCACCACCAAACGGAGATTTTTTATGTTATTTCAAGACTTTACTCATCTATACCCCTTATCAAAAACCGTGCGTTTTGAATTAAAGCCCATTGGCAAGACATTAGAGCATATCCATGCCAAAAACTTTCTGAGCCAAGATAAGACCATGGCGGACATGTACCAAAAGGTAGGGGCGATACTGGACGATTATCATCGTGATTTTATCGCTGATATGATGGGCGAAGTTAAGCTAACTAAGCTGGCAGAATTTTATGATGTGTATTTAAAATTTAGAAAAAATCCCAAAGACGATGGATTGCAAAAACAGCTAAAGGACTTGCAAGCAGTTTTAAGAAAAGAGATTGTCAAGCCGATAGGCAGTGGTGGCAAATACAAGGCTGGCTATGAACGCTTATTTGGGGCAAAGCTCTTTAAAGACGGCAAAGAGCTTGGTGATTTGGCAAAATTTGTCATCACCCAAGAAGGCGAATCATCGCCAAAGCTTCCTCAAATTGCCCATTTTGAGAAGTTTAGCACCTACTTTACTGGCTTTCATGACAACCGCAAAAACATGTACAGCGATGAGGACAAACACACCGCCATTGCCTATCGTCTGATTCATGAAAACTTGCCACGCTTTATTGACAACCTACAAATACTGGCAACCATCAAACAAAAGCACTCGGTGTTGTATGATCGGATTATAAATGAGCTGACTGCAAGTGGCTTGGATGTGTCGTTGGCAAGTCATCTGGACGGCTATCACAAGCTTTTAACCCAAGAGGGTATCACGGCTTATAATAGGATAATAGGCGAAGTGAATGGCTATACAAACAAGCACAACCAACATTGCCACAAATCCGAACGTATCGCCAAATTACGCCCCCTGCACAAACAAATCCTAAGCGACGGCATGGGCGTGTCATTTTTGCCAAGCAAATTTGCCGATGATAATGAAATGTGTCAAGCGGTCAATGAATTTTGCCGCCATTATGCCCATGTTTTTGCCAAGGTGCAAAGCTTGTTTGATGGGTTTGATGACCATCAAAAGGACGGCATTTATGTTGAACATAAAAATCTAAATGAGCTATCTAAGCAGGCATTTGGTGATTTTGCCTTGTTGGGTCGGGTGCTGGACGGCTATTATGTGGATGTGGTGAATCCAGAGTTTAGTGAGAGATTTGCCAAAGCCAAAACCGACAATGCCAAAGAAAAACTGACAAAAGAAAAAGACAAATTCATCAAAGGCGTGCATTCCTTGGCAAGCCTTGAACAGGCGATAGAGCATTATACCACCAAGCACGATGATGAGTCTGTGCAGGCGGGCAAGCTTGGGCAGTATTTCAAACACGGTCTGGCGGGCGTGGATAATCCAATCCAAAAAATACACAACAGCCACAGCACTATTAAAGGCTTTTTGGAGCGTGAACGCCCAGCAGGCGAGCGAACACTGCCCAAAATCAAATCAGATAAAAGTCCTGAAATGACACAGTTAAGACAACTAAAAGAGCTACTAGACAACGCCCTAAACGTGGTGCATTTTGCTAAGTTATTAACGACCAAAACCACGCTGGATAACCAAGACGGTAATTTTTATGGTGAGTTTGGGGTGTTGTATGATGAGCTTGCCAAGATTGCCACGCTTTATAACAAAGTGCGTGATTATCTGTCCCAAAAGCCATTTAGTACCGAAAAATACAAATTAAACTTTGGCAATCCGACATTATTAAACGGTTGGGATTTGAATAAAGAAAAAGATAATTTTGGGGTTATCTTACAAAAAGACGGCTGTTATTATTTGGCATTATTGGATAAAGCTCATAAAAAAGTATTTGATAATGCTCCAAATGCAGGTAAAAGCGTTTATCAAAAAATGGTTTATAAATTATTGCCCGGCCCTAATAAAATGCTACCAAAAGTATTTTTTGCCAAGAGTAATTTGGATTATTATAACCCTTCTGCCGAACTACTGGATAAATATGCACAAGGCACGCACAAAAAAGGCGATAATTTTAATCTAAAAGACTGCCATGCGTTGATTGATTTTTTTAAGGCGAGTATTAACAAACATCCAGAATGGCAACATTTTGGTTTTGAATTTTCGCCAACCAGTAGCTATCAGGATTTAAGCGATTTTTATAGAGAAGTTGAACCACAAGGTTATCAAGTAAAATTTGTGGATATTGACACCGAGTATATTGATGAGTTGGTTGAACAGGGTCAGTTATATTTATTCCAGATTTATAATAAAGATTTCTCGACCAAGGCTCATGGTAAACCCAATTTACATACTTTGTATTTTAAGGCGTTATTTAGTGAAGATAATCTTGCCAATCCAATTTATAAATTAAATGGCGAGGCACAGATATTTTATCGCAAGGCGTCTTTGGATATGAATGAAATCACCATTCATCGTGCAGGCGAGGTATTAGAAAATAAAAATCCCGATAATCCCAAACAGCGTCAATTTGTCTATGACATCATCAAAGACAAACGTTATACCCAAGATAAGTTTATGCTACATGTGCCTATTACCATGAATTTTGGCGTGCAGGGTATGACGATTAAAGAATTTAATAAAAAAGTCAATCAAAGCATACAGCAATATGATGATGTCAATGTCATAGGCATAGACCGTGGCGAGCGACATCTATTGTATCTGACCGTGATTAATAGCAAAGGCGAAATCTTAGAACAGCGTAGTCTCAATGACATCACTACCGCATCGGCAAATGGCACACAAATGACCACGCCTTATCATAAGATACTGGACAAGAGAGAAATAGAACGCCTAAATGCTCGTATCGGTTGGGATGAGATTGAGACCATAAAAGAGCTAAAATCGGGCTATCTAAGCCATGTGGTACATCAAGTCAGCCAGCTTATGCTTAAATATAATGCCATTGTGGTGTTAGAGGATTTAAATTTTGGGTTTAAGCGTGGTCGCTTTAAGGTGGAAAAACAAATTTACCAAAATTTTGAAAACGCCTTAATCAAAAAGCTAAACCACTTGGTATTAAAAGATAAGGCAGATGATGAGATTGGTTCATATAAAAATGCCCTGCAATTGACCAATAATTTTACTGATCTAAAAAGCATTGGCAAACAAACGGGCTTTTTATTCTATGTGCCTGCATGGAATACCAGTAAAATAGACCCTGCAACGGGCTTTGTGGATTTGTTAAAACCACGTTATGAAAATATCGCTCAGTCGCAAGCGTTTTTTGGTAAATTTGATAAGATTTGTTATAACAAAGACAAGGGTTATTTTGAATTTCATATTGATTATGCCAAATTCACTGACAAGGCCAAAAATTCTCGCCAAAAATGGAAGATTTGCTCGCATGGCAATAAACGCTATGTGTATGACAAAACCGCCAATCAAAATAAAGGGGCGACCAAGGGTATTAATGTCAATGATGAATTAAAATCGCTATTTGCTCGTCATCACATCAATGACAAACAGCCAAATCTGGTTATGGATATTTGCCAAAATAACGATAAAGAATTTCATAAATCGCTAATGTATCTATTAAAGACATTGCTTGCATTGCGATATAGTAACGCCAGTAGCGATGAAGATTTTATTTTATCGCCTGTGGCAAATGATAGGGGTGTGTTTTTTAATTCGGTATTAGCAGATGACACACAGCCACAAAATGCGGACGCCAATGGGGCGTATCATATCGCATTAAAGGGCTTATGGCTATTAAATGAACTAAAAAACAGCGATGATTTGGGTAAAGTCAAACTTGCCATTGATAATCAAACATGGCTAAACTTCGCTCAAAACCGCTAATTACCAAAAGCTCAGTTTCGGCTGGGCTTTTTATTTGGGAGATGACATGGAATATCATACGTTAAACATCAGTCAATTAAATGATTTTATTTTTTGTCCCTATTCTATTTATCTACATAACGTCTATCAGGCATTGGATGATGATGCATATCATGATACGCCACAAGTCAAAGGCAAAATTGCTCATGAGGGCGTGGATAATGGCACATACAGCACCAAAAAGACCGTTATCACTGCCATGGCGGTGCATTCGGATAAATATGGCTTGACAGGTAAAATTGACCAATATTTTGCCGATAGCAAAAAACTCATCGAACGCAAACGCACGATTAAAACCATTTATGACGGTTATAAATTGCAGCTTTATGCCCAGTATTTTTGTTTGATAGAAATGGGGTTTGAAGTGGATTATTTGGGGTTTTATTCGATGACGGATAATAAAAGCCACGCTTTGGCGTTGCCTGATGATGAGATTATTGATTGGTTTGAAAGTCATTTATATAAAATACGTCATTATAATCCCATGACTGATGATATTTACATTAATGTCAATAAATGCACTCATTGTATTTATCAACCTTTGTGCGATAAGACGGACTAAATAAGGACAATCTATGCTTAGCATTTCGGACATCAAAGAAAAACAGATGATATTATTAAATAACTTAGAGGGCGGCTATCATCTTTGTATCTCGCAAGGCAATATCATCATCAAAAACAAAGACAGCGATGAGACATTAACCAAAATCACCCGCCATAAAGCCATGGCTCTGATGATTATTGGGTATTGTACGCTGACTAATGTGTTGATTGAATTTTGTCAAAAATATGGCATTGCCTTGATTTTATTAAATTCAAGATTAAGACCGATTTTATTTATCAGCTCTTTTGGCGAGGCAAATTATCTATTAAGACAAAAGCAATATGCCATTGGCGATAATCAAGCTTTAAATTTTGCCAAACATTTCATAGAACAAAAAGCCAATAATTCTATCACTTTATTAAAAGGCATTCGCAAAAAAGACGATGAATTACGCCAAATGATAGAGATATTGGCTGATTATCAAAGACAGATTGGTCAAACCAAACGTTTGGATGAATTAATGGGCATAGAGGGCAATATTGCCAAAAGTTATTTTAAATATCATTTTGGGCAATTAAAACATACCTCTTGGCAAGGCAGAAAACCACGCCTAAAAATAGACCCTGTTAATGTGGTGCTGGATATGGGCTATACGCTATTATTTAACTATATAGAGATAAATTTGAGATTATTTGGTTTTGATGTTTATAAAGGCATGCTTCATCAGCTTTGGTATAAACGTAAATCACTGGTGTGTGATTTGGTTGAACCATTTCGCTGTATTGTGGATAAGCAGGTATTAACATCATTTAATCTTGGGCAATTTAAAACAGAGCATTTTAATAAAATAAAAATGCAATACCAACTAAAACCTGAACATCAAAGAACTTATAACGCCATTTTAATGCAGACAATCATCGCCCATAAAGTACCAATATTTGTTTATATCAGGGATTTTTATCGTGCCTATATGAAATATGCTGATAAAGATATGGTATTTGACGAATTGGTTTTGATGTTGCCAAGCTTTGACATGCAAGCAAATGGAGAAGATGTATGATAATCGTCAGCTATGATATCAGTGATAATAAAGTGCGTGGGCGATTTGCCAAATTTCTAATGTAATATGGCGACAGACTGCAATATTCGGTCTATGAAATCCAAAACAGCGAACGCATTTTAAATATCATCACCGAAAAAATAAAAGCAGAATTTGAGCCTTTATTTACAGGGGCGGACAGTGTCATTATATTTCGATTTACAGAACGTGAAGTATTAAGGTTTGGTCATGCCAAACATCGCAATGAGGATTTGTTGATTTTATAAAAAGTCTTAGAAAAAATGATGAGGTTTGTTATAATAAGAGAGCTGAAGCACGCTCAAATATTTACTTTGCAAACCTCAGTCTTAATGCGTGATTTATCATGTTTTGGCGGTAAAAATGATTATTTTTTGTGCAAAAAACTTGCTAATCTCTCAAAAAATCATTAAAAATACCCCAAAACGGGTCTAACGACCTTTTAAATTTCTACTGTTTGTAGATGAGATTTCTATCTGCTGTTATATCGGCGTTGATGATTAACCCCACTGCCTGTCCCGAAACGCCACCGCCATGTCTTTGGCTTTTTTGATGGCAAGTTTGCGGTTATGACTGGCAAAGAGTTTTAACTGCCACAGTTTTTCTTGGTATAAGGTCAGATGGTCGCTTGGGTGCATGCGATTGATAAGGTGTTTGCTTGCCAGTACCGCATCAGGCGAGCGAGTGGCAATCTCATCGGCTAGGGCTTTGGCACGTGCCATCGGCTCATCATCTATATGAGTGATGAGTCCGTAGTCATAAGCAGTCTCGGCATCAAGCAGGCGGGCAGACATGGCAAGCTCTTTTAGCTTATCCTTACCGATATCTCTGGCAAGACGGGTCAGTCCCATGTCAGCGACCAGCCCCCATTTGGCTTCAAGTACCGACCATGTCGCCGATGGGTGGCTGATACGCACATCCGCCCCCATGGCAAGCTGTAACCCTGCCCCAAGGCACACACCATCGACCACGGCAATCACTGGCACAGGTAGGCTCTGCCAAATTAGGCACACCTTTTGAAACAAGCTAGGGGCTGGCTTTATCAGCTCTTTGGTGGCAAAAATCATGTTCTTGGGCGAGCCAAACACCGCCAAATCCAGCCCACTACAAAAATCCGTCCCGCCCGTGATGATGACGGCACGCACTGATTTGTCCGCCTTGATGTGGCGTGCGGTCTTGATTAACTCTTGCATCATCACAAAGTCCATGGCGTTCTTTTTGTGGGGACGAGATAAGGTAATGATGGCGGTGTGGTTATCATGGCTTAGCGTGAGTGTTTGCATGGGCTCTCCTTTGCTGTGCTTTATACCATTTTCCAAGGTAGGGTGTCTTCATCGTCATGACCGCCCGACTTAGGTGTTGATTCAGGTATTGATTCAGGGGTGGATGAGTTCTTCGCTCCATTTGCCAAAAAGTCTTCGATGTCAATATTTTCAAGGCTTTCTAGGGCATCGATGAGTGAGCGGTAATTGGGGCGAATGCTGATGAATTGCCCTGCTGATGTGTCGTCCAAATTGGCACGGCACTTTTGTTCAAAGTCTTCTGCCGTGGCTCTAAGGCGTGGCACACCCGTGTAGCGACTGCCTCCGACCAGCCGATGTGTGATGTCAGCAAGGGCGATCCTGTCTCTGTCTGCCCACGCTCGTTCTAGGGCGAGCTTTTCGCTCTCGCTACTCTCAATAAGTAGTGAGAGTAAGGTTTTGGCAAGGTCGTCTTTGTTGGCGGAGCGTGCCAATGCGTCCGCCCAGTCGATGTCGGGTAGGGTGGATTTGGTTTTGTCGGTTTTATCAGTTTTGTGGGCGTGCTTGCTCTGTTGGGGGGGCAACCCATTGTCATCCATGCCTTTATTTGTGTCTTTGCCTGTACCGTCATCCATGTCATCACCCGTCAGCTCGCTCATCTCGCCCATCTTGCCATAGGGCGTACCTGCAAAGTTGGGCGTGCCGTCTGTGGGGACAAGCACAGGTCTGCCCGACTCGCCAAGCCAGCGTGAGAGCGTCTGCACTAGCTGTTCATGCCCGATGGGTTTACCGACATAGTCGCTCATACCTGCCGACACCAGTCGCTCTTTTTCATCAGACAGACCGTGGGCGGTTAGGGCGATGATGGGGATGGGGGGGCGGTTGTGGCTCTCTTCGATTTTGCGGATTTGGATACTCGCTTCTAACCCTGACATTCTGGGCATTTGAATGTCCATAAAAATCAAATCAATCCGCTCGCCCATACTGATGGCACGGGTCATGGTCTCAATGGCATCAAAGCCATTATGGGCGGTGATGACTGCCACGTCAAGCTCGCCAAGCAAGGCTTCTAGCACGAGCAGGTTGGGCGGATGGTCGTCCACTGCCAGTACCCGATGACCCGAGAACTTACTGATGGGGGTATCCTGCATGGGCTTGTCATCGGCGAGCATGGCGATGAGTTGGCGTTTGTCCATGGGTTCGTAGAGTGCGTGCGTTTGGTATTTGTCCAACAGAGCGTTGTCCATGCCCACTTGATAGCCATACGCAGACAGTTTGCCCTGATAGCGAGAGCGGATTTGGCGAAGGATGGCACCGACGTCATCCAAGGACGCGTCCTGCCCAAAATAGTCCACAATCACCCAGTCAAAGCCATGCCCTGTCTTGTCCAGTTGTTCTAATAAATCGGCAAAGCCGATGGCAAAATGCACGTCCACATCCGACCCTGCCAAGGTTGCTTTTAGCACTTGGATGGCGGGGGCGTGGTTTATCCACACCAACAGTTTGGTTGGGGCAAGTTTTGTTAGACCGTATAAATCATCATCGGTATCCGTGTCATCAGGAGCTTGCACGCTTGCACCACCTAGATGAATGGGCATCTCAAACCAAAACGTCGCCCCTGTCTTGGCGATGTTTTCGCTGTTATTGTCATAAAAACCTATCGTTCCGCCCATCAGCTCGGTCAGCTGTTTACTAATCACAAGCCCCAGTCCCGTTCCGCCATAACGACGGGTCACTGACAAATCGCCTTGGCTAAAACTTTTAAACAGCGACACTTTGTCATCATCGGACACGCCTTTGCCTGTGTCTTCAACGCTGATGTTTAGATGGCCATCATTGTCATCGGACAGACCCACACGCACCACCACGCCCCCTGTATCAGTGAACTTGATGGCATTGCCAACGAGATTGGTTAGGATTTGTTTGACTCGCAGACTGTCACCTGTCACACGGTTTGGCACGTCATTATAAAACAGTACCGACAGCCTAAGGTGCTTTTCTAGTGCCATGGGCGAGAGCATGTCCACCACGTCATAGATGGCAGAGTACAGGTCAAATCCATGACTGTCTAGCACGAGCTTATCCGCTTCTAATTTTGAAAAATCAAGCACGTCATTGACCAAAGCGAGCAGATGGGCGGATGATTTTTTGATGGTCTGGACGTACAGGCTTTGCTCGGCACTTAGACCGTTACGACCATCATGGCGACCATCGTGCCGAGCCAGTAGGTTGATAAAGCCGTCAATGCTGTTTAAAGGTGTGCGCAGTTCATGACTGATGTTTGCCAAAAATGCCGACTTGGCATGGCTAGATGATACCGCCAAATCCCGAGCCTTGCGAATGGAGATGGTCTGCATTTCCATCTCATCTAGGGCGTGCTGTAAATCCTGTTCGGTCTCATTGGCGTGGGTTTTTAGCTCATTAAAACTTGCTGACAGTCGTCTCATGGCTTGGACAAAGTCCCGTTGTAGTAGGGAGAACTCGCCAGAGGTGTTTACTTTGATAGGTTTATCCAAATTCTCGGTGGTCAATTTTTGTAAAAATAACCGCATCTCATAAATTGGTGCTATCCAGCGTTTTGAATAAATATTTAAAATCAGCAGTAGCAAAAGTAGTGTAATCAGTCCTGTGATGGCAAGGGCAAGCACCACCCGATAACTGGTAATGGTTAAAGGCTCGCTGTCCATCTCCACGACGACATAATAAGGCGTGCCATCAAACGCCATCTGCCTGCCATAGCTTGTGCCATAAGTGCTGTGATAACGTTCAAAATTACCTTGATATTTATTCATAACCCCAAGCAGTTCATCACTGGCAAAGGGAGTGTCATCATCATAACCGCCATGACTGGCCAGCAGACGATAATCCCCATCAAAAATCGCCATACGCCTGACTTGTTGGGGCGATATTTTATGAAAAAAGTCATCAAAGGCAGGCAGGGTAGGCGTGGGGCTGTGTGTGTCGGCAAAATGACGAGTTAAGCTCATCTCATAACGAAGTAAGGCGGTGCGTGCCAAAGCGTCCTGTTCGGAGAGTACCGCCTGCTTGACTTCACGAAAAACAAGCACCCCACCAACCATCGCCAAGATGACTATCGGCAAAAACACAAGGGCGACCAATTGCCCGTAAGCACTGCGTAAGTTAAAAGGGGTTTTTTTCATGAGTGGGCTATGTTGTCAGGCAGATGACATAGTTTAGCATAATTTCAAGGTGAATTTTAGGGGTAATTTTAGGGCTGATTTAGGGGGTTTTAAGATGATTTTTAAGGCAAATTTACTGGTAAATTTAACGGCAAAAATCCGTTTGTGCTATAATGTCGCCATTTTAATAGATAGATGACCACCTAACCATGACTGATTTGACCGCCCCAAACGCCTTAAATCGCACCCTATCCCACACCGTTGGCAACACGCCCCTTGTCCGTCTGACACGTCTTGCTACGGACGTAAATGCTGATATCTTTGCCAAGTTAGAAGGCAATAATCCTGCAGGCTCAGTCAAAGACCGCCCTGCTTTTAATATGATAAGCCAGGCCCAAAAACGTGGGCAAATCAAACAAGGTGACACGCTCATTGAAGCCACAAGCGGTAATACAGGCATTGCCCTTGCCATGGTGTCCGCCATGCTCGGCTACAAGATGACCCTTATCATGCCGTCCAATTCCACCCAAGAACGTAAAAACGCCATGCGTGCCTATGGGGCGACCTTGATAGAAGCGGATAATATGGAAATGGCTCGGGACATGGCGCTGCAAATGCAAGCGGACGGCAAAGGGATTGTGCTTGACCAATTTAACAATGACGACAACTGGCAAGCCCACTACAAGACCACCGCCCCCGAAATCTGGGAGCAGACAGGCAGACGGATTACCCATTTTGTGAGCAGTATGGGGACGACAGGGACGATTATGGGCGTGTCTCGCTTTTTAAAGGAGCAAAACCCTGATATTCAAATCATCGGTCTGCAACCGTCAGACGGCTCAAACATCGCAGGGATACGCCGCTGGGAGCCTGAATATTTACCTAAGATTTTTGATAAATCGTGGGTGGATACGATTATGGACATCAACCAAACAGATGCCGAACACTATATGCGAGCATTGGCACGCACCGAAGGGATATTTTGTGGGGTGTCAAGCGGTGGGGCAGGCTTTGCAAGCCACCAAATCGCCAAACAAATTAAGGCAGATGACCCCAAAGCCGTCATTGTCTTTATCGTCTGTGATAGGGGGGATAGATACTTATCGACAGGGCTGTTTGGGGTTTAATTTTATTGGTTAATTTTTAAGGAAAAAGTCATGCCTACCGCACCAATTCTCATTTTTGACATCGAGACTATACCTGACCTTGATACAGGGCGACTGCTCTACCCTGAGATTGCCACGCTGTCTGATGATGACGCCCAAACGGCTCTGACCGCTATCAGAGAAGCAGAAGCGGGTAACGCCTTTATGCGCCTGCCTTTGCATAAAATCGCTTGTTTGTCCTTTTTGTGGGTCAGTGAGGATAAATTTAGCCTAAAATCGCTAAGCCTGCACCAGATGAGTGAGGCGGAGATTTTGACGACCTTTTTTAGGGCATTTAATCAAAAACCTGCCCCCACGCTCGTGTCATGGAATGGGGCAGGGTTTGATTTGCCTGTCATGCTCTATCGTGCCTTGCACCATAGACTGACCGCTCCCACGCTCTTTAACACCCAGTCGCCCAATTATCTGTATAAATATGGCGACGCTCACATTGATTTGATGGATAAATTATCACTGGGTAATTATGGTAACAAACAAAAGCTAGACACCATTGCCAGTCTGTGTGGATTTGCTGGTAAGGGCGAGATTGACGGCTCGCAGGTTGTGCCGATGGTCAAGGCAGGACAGTGGGACAAGCTGACCACCTACTGTGAATCGGACGTGCTAAACACATGGCTCATTTACCTACGCTGGCAACTTCTAACAGGCAGGTTTAGCCCTGATGTCGTGGCAAATTATGAAAAACTTACCCACGACAAATTATCACAAATAAAAGACGGTGAGACGGTACGACACGCTGAATTTTTGGAGGCGTGGCGACAATGATGTTTTGGGGTGAGATTGCCTGATATGCACGAGAAAGCTGGTATGAATGATAAAGAAGTCAGCCATTTTTAAGTCGGGTATTGCGACACAAACCTGAGCTGATTGGCATTGTGCTTGACGAACAAGGCTATACCGACATTGAGACACTGATTAAAAACGCTTGTGAGTTTGGCAAGCATTTTGACCACGCTCAATTATTAGCGGTGGTAGCAAATAACGACAAACAGCGATACCAAATATCCGATGACGGCACGCAAATACGGGCGGTGCAAGGGCATTCGCACCCCAGTGTCAAGCGCTACTATGAACCACAAACCCCGCCAAACGTACTGTATCACGGCACGGCATTTAAGTTTCTTGACAGCATAAAACAGCACGGTCTAATTGCTGGGTCTCGCCACTACGTCCACCTGTCTGCCGACAGCGATACTGCCACAAAAGTGGGGGCAAGGCATGGCAAAGCGGTGGTTTTGATAATTGACACCGCCAAAATGCACGCAGATGGTCATGTCTTTTATCAAGCCGAAAATGGCGTATGGCTGACAGAGTCCGTGGCGGTGGGGTATATTGAGTTTGGACAATTTGGACAATTTGGACAATTTGGATAAATGGGCAAAATTGATTTAATCCGTGTTAATGCTTTTTAAAAACCGCCAACAGCTCTTTTAATGAACCGTCAAATAACCAAATAAATGCACACATTAAATACAAACACAAAGACGGCAAAAAATTAGCATCACGCATAAAGCCAACCACCTCAGGATTTTTAATGCTCCAATACAATCAATAACCCCGTCCACCGAAAACCATGAGCCAAAAACCGCCAAAACAATTAACGGTAAAGTGCGAAATTTTTTATAAAAAATCACACGACTGGTAATTGGCGAAAACAAATAAGTGCTAATCGCCATTATATACCAACCGAAC
>NZ_MXAP01000044.1 GCF_002027555.1 Moraxella equi | reverse complement strand
TGGGTTCGGTTGGTATAGATTTTTGAAAAATGGCTCGCAAACTGACTTATTGGCATCAGCGACCAAAGATAACGCCTTGCCTATGGCGGCGGTGGGGCTTGATAATTTGGATTTGGTAAAATATCTGGTCAGTCAAGTATCACTCTCGCCTGAACAAAAAATGGCGGAACTGCGTAAATATTATCCAGAAGCCAAGCAAGCCGACTGGATAGAAAATCAAGGCGGTCAGCGTGTGCAAATCATCAAAAAACTGCCAAATGAGCCTGCCAAATTGCAGTTTGGTACAGAGATTTTTGCATCCCAAGACGGCACGCTTAGTGCCTTGCTCGGTGCCTCACCAGGGGCGTCTACATCGCCAAACATGATGCTTGATTTGTTGGCAAAATCTTTCCCTGATGAAGTGCAGGGCAAATGGAATGCCAAACTTTTGGAAATTATCCCGTCTTATGGGCAGGATTTGGCAAAAAATCCAGAACTGCTTGATAAAGTGCGTACCGACACCAGTCGCACATTGGGTCTGGTCTATACATCAAAAACCCAAAGTACTCCTGTGCCACAGGATGGTGCAGACGTGCCAGAGCCGACTAAGTTTGTGCCGTCTCCTGACGCCAAAGAGCCGGTGGTAGAAGTGGGCGAAGAGAACCAAACCGAGCCTAAAAAAGTGGCATAAACAACATAAATACAAAAATAAAGGGTGAGTGATTGCCCTTTATTTTTTATTAAGTAGTTATGGAATTTAATATTTGCCCAGTGGCTATAATTTAAACAGGCCGATAATTTAAATAAACCAAAAACATGACAAAATTTTTACGTTTTCTGCAAGGCATTAGCTGGGCGGTACTCATCATGCTTGGGCTGTATCTGTGGATATTTGATTGGGGTGTGGGCTATGTGGCACTTACTGTCATCATCGCAGGCGTACTAACATATCTGTCAAGCAAAAACATCATCAAAGGGCAAGGTATTGCGTGGATGGCGATAGCGGTACTGTTTGGCGTACATATTTGGGCGTGTTACGAGCTACACGCCCACAAAGCACGCCATGACACGGGCGAGCGGTGGTCGCAGTATGGGGCGTTGTAGAATTTAGACCGTCCGATAATCCGTCAAATCCACTACCGTATCACAGTAATGCCGTGTCAAATCGTGGTTATGACTGACCATAACCAGTGTGCAGTTTTGGGTGCGACAGGCGTCTGTGAGCAAATCGAGCGTGGTCTTTTGAGTGATGGGGTCTAGGCGGTTGGTTACTTCATCGGCAAACAGTAGCACAGGTTTCATCATCAAGGCTCGCATGATGGCAATGCGTTGGAGTTCACCCCCAGAGACACTCTCGCTGGTGCGGTGCAGTAGGTCAGGGTGGAGCTGTAAGGCGTGCATGAGCGGGGCGATTTGGCTTTTATCAAGACTATGGCGTTTGACCACGTCATCGATGAGCGTGCCGAGCGTGATGTTTTGAGCGAAGGCGGACGGTGGGTCTTGGTAGAGTTTTAGCACTTGGTGACGTTTGGGTTTGGTGTGCCATGTCATTGACCCTTTGGACGGTGTGATAAGCCCGCAAATGGCGTCCCCGAGCGAGCTTTTGCCAATGCCACTATCGCCGATGAGTCCCACCGCTTGCCCTGCGTGGAGCGTGATGTTAAGCCCACTAAATAGCTCTTTGTTACCACGACTGATGGCTACGTCTTTTAAGGTCAAAAGGGGTGTCTCAGCAGGCGTGATGTCCGCCTTTGTCCATGTGGCAGGGCTTGCACTCATCAGCTCTTTGGCGTAGTCGGATTTGGGATTTTGTAGGACATCGGTGGCTTGCCCTTGCTCTAAGAGCTTACCTTTTTTCATGACCATGAGCAGGTCATTGTCAGTGCTTAGACGGTTGGCGACTTCGATGTCATGTGTGATGGTCAAAAGGCAGCCGCCTTGTTTGGCGACTTGGGCGAGTATGTCCACGACAGCGATTTTATTGGTGTGGTCAAGCCCTTTGGTGGGTTCATCGGCGATGACCATGTACGCCCCGCTCACGGTGGCAGACGCAAAGGACGCACGCTGTGCCATACCCCCTGACAGCTCATGGGGGTAGCAGTCTTTGGCGTGGGCTAAGGAGAGTTGCTCTAAGGTGCGTAAGGTGGTGTCTTTGGCGGCAGAGTTATCGACTCGTTTGACAAAATGCAGACTCTCCCAAATCTGGCGAAACACCGTCATGGTAGGGTCAAGCGAACGCACCGGCTCTTGGGGGAGCATGGTCAAATCACGCCCCCACAGTGTGGCAAATTGGCGTTCATCAAGCTCGCCTTGTCCATCATGGAGCGTTTTGCCATTGATGAGAATTTGCCCTTTGACCGTCAAGCCCTTGGGTAATGCCCCCATGACCGCTTGGGCAAGTAGGCTTTTGCCTGAGCCTGTCTCGCCTAGGATAGTCAAATTTTGCCCCTTTTTTATGCTAAGACTAATGGGCTCAACTAAGGTAGCACCGTCTGCGGTGTGGACGGATAAGTTATTGATTTGGATTAAAATATCTGGTGATGATTGGGTGTTTTGCATGATTAGCCGTCCTGTTTGCCTGATAATAATTGGAATGAAAGCACGAGTAAAAACACGGTGATTATCGGCAAAAAGAACACCAAAGGCGCTTCATAATAATAAGGAAATAGTTCGGTCATCATGAGACCCAGCTCGGCGGTCGGTGGTTTAAGACCGACATTGACAAAGCCAAGCGTGGCAAGGGCTAGCACCGCATGACCCGCCCCAAATGCCGAGAGTGTCCACATGACGGGAGCAAGTCTTGGCAGATAGTGGCGTTTGATGATGTACCACAGCCCCATGTCCATGAGTGTGCTGGCTTGTACTTCGCTTGATTTGCGTAAGGTTAGGCTTATCGCACGGGTCATCTTAAAAAACTCCACCCACATGACAAGTGATACGCCCAGATACAGCGACCAAAAACTGTTGGGGGTGATAGATGCAAACAGTAGGATAAACAATAAACCAGGCAATGCCATGATACAATCACAGATAAAGTTAAAAAACTTATCCAAAATCCCCCCAAAAATCCCTGCCAGCAAGCCAAACAACAGCCCAAAGATGAGCGACACCCCCACCGAGCCGACAATGAGTGAAAAAGACAAGCGAATGGCGGACGCCAGCCGTGCCATCATATCACGCCCTAGATGGTCGGTGCCAAAGGGGTGCTCACCACTGGGGGCAGATAGGATGACATCTAGGTTTTGCAGTGCCATGTCATGAGGGCGTATGAGCGGACTGCCATAGGCAAAGATGAGGAGTGCCGCCAAGATGATAAGTCCGATAAACTGAGTGGGGGTTAGGTTTTTTAAGTATTTCATCATAATATTGGCAAATTGATAACGGAGTTTGGCAAATACTGATAAGGCTTAGTGAGCTTCATAACGGGGGTCAATGTAGCGATTGATGACATCCAAGACGGCGTTTAACACCACGAACAGCCCACCCATGACCAAAGCCGATCCTTGTATCATTGGAATGTCTCGGGCGATGATGGCGTGAACTAGGGCATGACCGATGCCGGGCCATGCAAACAGGCTCTCCACGATGACCACGCCTTCGATGAGATAGATGAGCTGTACCCCATGATAGGCGACAATGGGAATGGCAATGTTACGCACGCCATGTCGTCTAAATGCCTGCCAAGGGCTTAGCCCCTTTAATTTGGCAAATTCATAAAATGTAGAGTTAAGCACTGCCACTGCCTCATTACGACTGACCCGAACGGAGACCGCCGACAGACCCAAGGCGAGCGTGAGAGCAGGCAGGACGTAGTTAATCAGCTTGCCGTAGCCGATGGCAGGTAGCCATTTTAAATGCACCGCAAAGATGGTAATGAGTAGCACGCCAATGATAAAGGCAGGGGCAGAGCGGAGCAAGGTGGCGATAAATAAGGTAAAACGGTCAAAGACCCCATTAGGTCGCAGGGCGGAGAGTATGCCAATGGGCGGTGCGATGATGAGCGAGATAATCAAAGCAACAAAAGCGAGTGACAGCGTGTGTCCAAACTGGTGGGCTATCTCGTCCCACACGCTTGCCCCACTGACGAGCGAGTTTCCCAAGTCCAAGCGGAGCAGGTCACCAAACCATGCTATATACTGCTCATACCACGGCAAATCAAGCCCCAGTTCGGCTCGCACTTGGTCGGCAGAGCTTGCGGTAACTTGGTCGTAGCCATAGCGAGAGCTTGCGATACGATACGCCATGTCGCCGGGCAGGCTTCGCATAAGAACAAAGGTCAAAGTGCCGACCGACCAGACGACCAAGAGCAGTTGGATAAGCCGTGATGTGAGTAGTTTTAGCATGATAATAATGATAAGCAAAATTGGGCTATTATAATTTTTATTGATGATGAAAGCAAATGTAATAACATAATATTTTTTAAAATAGAAAACCCTACGCATGGCATGGGGTTTGGTGTTTAGATTTGGGTGGGTGGAGTGTTGGGATTTGCAAGGGTAAAGACCTGTTCATCCAAACGCTCCGTGCGACTTGCCAGACCGCATTTAAAGCAATAATGATTAAAGGTGCTTTTGCGAGTGGTGCAATTTGGACAATATTCAAACAAATGTATCCCACAATGTGGACAAAAGTCCAAATCGGTGTTATTGAAATCGAGCGAGCGTTCACAGCTTGGACAAATGCCCTTGCCGATTTTGATGTGGGCTTCATCATAATCCATATGTTGTTGGCGCTCGTTGCTGGATAGGGCTTCTTCGACTCGTTTGCGTTCTAGATAGGCGTTCATCGCCCCAATGGCGTATTTGTCGATGACGACCGTTACGACAATCCCCACGCCATAGCGAACATAACCGCCATAGTTGGGTAGATATGGCACCAATTCCAAAAAAAACACAAACAAGGCAAAAAATACAAAGCCCCGCACAAACGGCCATGCGTTGGTATGGCGGTAGCGTTTAAACGGATAACCTGCCAACAACAGTGGCAAGGTAATCATCAAGCGATAAATAAATACCTGCAATTCGGTGCGGTTATTATGGCGGTTGTAGCCGTCCATAGCGTCCGCTTCCATGAGCATGATTTGGGTTTCGATGTTCTCTACCGTCTGCCGTCTGTCTAGTTGGCGTTTTTCTATGGCGGACAGAGCTCGCTTTGCAAGGCTTGTTCTTGGGCTTTTAGCTCATCAAGCTCGCTTGTGCGTTTGATGACTTCGGGATTTTGGTCGGATTGTTCGGTCACAGAACGAGTGGCAAGCCAGTTGTCAAAAGTTTCACGGGCGTTTGTGTTTTCACTTTGTTTTTGGGTTAGCTCATGGCTTTTTGGTTCCCATTCGTGAGTGATGTCTTGCTCTTGTTGTTCGGCTTGGGTCAGCTCGTCTTTTAGCTGGTCGTAGGCAGGACGGTCGGCGACAAAATCAGATAATTCCACAGAGTCGGTGCTAATCATCGGCAAATCCGCCACGATTTTGCTCCCCAGTCCAATCAAAAAGCCGGCAAAAATTATCGCCACAATCCACAAAAGACATTAAACCATTTTTCAGGTTGTCTCCCTGCGGTTTTGGCTTTGGGGGTGGGCTTGAATTTGGCTCTATCTTTTTTATTCACGCTTTGTTCACTCATGACAAGCTCCAATGATGAAAAAATGACGAGATGATCAGGGTGTTTGATGTTTTTTAAGTTGCAAGGGCAGGAATACAATTTGCCCTTGATAGGTCAATCGCTGATATAAAGCTGAGAATGGGGCATCTTTAAAGAAATTTAAAACAAAATTTGCAACATTGACAACATAAAAAGACCGCATAACACGGTCTTTATGGACTTACCATTTAAGCTGATTTAGGTTATATTTACGCTCAAAGGGGTCAAGGGTCAAGCCTTGTAGCGACTTGTGAGCGGACGCACTTTGTTGGTAGTACACGACAGGGATAAGCGGACGCTCATCTGCCAAAATGGTGGCGACTTGTTTTTTGAGTTCATCTCGCTTGGCATCATCGGCTGTGGTGGCGATGTCATGCAAAGCTTGGGTGAGTGTGGGGTTTTGGTAATTCATCACACCCCAGTCGCTGCCTTGTGGGCTTAGGTCGGACTGTAGTGAAGCCAGTGGGTCTGGGGTGTTGCCGTAGTTACGAGCATACAGAGCCATTTGTAGTGAGCCGTCTTGATGAGCCTTGGGAATCTCTGATGAGTTGGTGATATTAACTTGTAAATCCACACCGATTTTAAGCCATTGGTCTTGTAAGGCGGTGGCGATAAGCGGTAGTTCTGGGCGGTCGGAGAACGTGATGAGCGATATGGTAAAGGGCTTACCGTCTTTTTGTAGCACGCCATTTGTCCCTTCGGTAAAGCCATTGGCGAGCAGTTTGGCTTTAATGGCAGGATAATCAGGGACGGATTTTGCCACGCCTGCCTGCCAACCGCCAAACATGGGCGGTAGTAGCTCATACGCTCCCGCGTCGCCAATGCGTAGCACCGATTTGGCAATGGCTTCACGGTCTATGGCATCAGATAGGGCTTGACGAGTGGTCTTATCGGCAAAGAGCGGATTGGCGATGTTCATCTTAATGGCAATGGTGCGAGCGAGCGTTTGGGTGGCCACTTGTAGGTCGCTGTTGTTTTGTAGGCGTTTTAGACTGGCACTGTCTAGGGTGTACACCAAATGGTCATCGCCACTCTCGACAAGCAGGGTGCGGGTCTCACTGCGAGAGTTGGCAAGGTAGTTAATGCGATTGATGTGGGCTTTTTGTCCCCAATAGTCGGCATAAGCCGACTGCTCAATCTTTTGTGGTGGCTCAACTTTATCCGCCCGATACGCCCCTGTGCCGATGATTTTGGTGGCTTGCCCTTTGTCATCAAAGGACGCTGGGGCTAGGATAATGGCGGTGGCGTGTGTCAAATAAGACGGTAGGGTGGTCAAAGGCTCGGCAAGATTGAATTCTACCGTTTTATCATCAACTGCCTTGATAAGCTCGATATTAGCACTTTCTAGGGCGGTGGGCTTATTTAGGGCAAGTGTTAGGCTATTAACCACTTCTTTGGCGGTCATGGGCGTGCCGTCGTGGAATTTGACATCATCACGCAACGTAAACACCCATGTTTTGCCATTGTCTTTTGTTTCCCATTTTTCGGCTAGGGCAGGGATAATCGCCCCTTTGTCGTCCACGTCCACGAGCGTCTCGCCAATACCCATACGCTGATAAACAAAGCCCGATGTGCTGGGGTCGGCATTGGTAATCTCCCAAGGGGTAACGACCGTGAGTGTCTTATCGCTCATGGCAGGCGCGGCGTTGTCTGTGGCGGTGCTAGCCTTGTCGTCATTACCGCAGGCGGTCAGGGCTAGGGCAGTGGCAAGTGAGCAGGCGAGGGCGGTGTATTTAAAAGTCATGATAAAATCCTAAGGTCAGCCGATTGGCAAAAAGTAAGATATGTTATTATATAACTTACAAAAATACAAGCCACTGGCAAATAAAAAATTAACGAGTGTGATTGATAAAGGGCATTTTGGGTCAAATGCGTGGGGGATTGGCTTAAAATTTAAAAAATTATTTAACATAATATTATCTTTTTCTTAAAAACTTTATAAAGGATAAAGGAAAAATTTTAAACTTTCCAATTTTCCCCACTTTGCCAATTAAAAGTCCACTTAACTTTATACCAAATTTATTTAACATAATCTATTTTGTTGATAAACTTTTTAAAATAAGAAAAGTTAAAATTCAAACACAATATTATTTACGATAAAAAATAGAAAAATTGCAATTCGCCCTTTAATGCAGAAATGTACACCCAACCAACTTGATATTTATCACGGGTTTGTAGAGGTGTGCTGAGCACACCCTTTGATAATATGACTATACAAGGCGTGCTCAGCACGCCCCTACGTCCACACATCATTGTATTTGTAGTAATTTTAAAGTTTCTTGAGTGTATTTTAAAATTGATAAGCCATTGAAAATGGTAAAAAAGTGAAATGCATACCATTTAAATCTAAACCAAACCAAATCAAAAACCCCAATCCATGACAGATTGGGGTTTTTGATTTGGGGTAATTTTTGTGATTAACGCTCTAAAATACAAGTAACACCTTGACCGCCAGCGGCACAGATAGAAATCAAAGCACGCCCTGAGCCTTTTTGGGCGAGCAGTTTGGCGGCGGTTGCCAAGATACGTCCACCTGTGGCAGCAAAGGGGTGCCCTGCGGCAAGGCTTGACCCATTGACATTGAGCTTACTGCGGTCAATGCTACCTAATGGCTTATCTAATCCCAAGCGGTTTTTGCAGAAGTTTTCATTTTCCCAAGCGGCCAGAGTAGAGAGTACTTGACTGGCAAAGGCTTCATGAATCTCATAAAAATCAAAGTCTTGTAAGGTCAGACCAGCACGAGCGAGCATTTTTGGTACGGCATAGGCAGGTGCCATAAGCAGTCCTTCGGTCAGCCCATTTTTACCCACAAAGTCCACGGCCGCCGTTTGTTGATGAGTGATGTAGGCAAGCGGTTCAAAACCGTGCTCACTTGCCCAGTCATCACTGGCAAGTAGCACACAAGACGCACCGTCGGTCAGTGGCGTGGAGTTACCTGCGGTCATGGTTGGGTTGGCGTTACGCTTACCAAAGGCAGGTTTTAGCGTGGCAAGTTTATCAAGCGTGGTGTCTGCACGCAAGTTATTATCACGGTTTAGCCCTTTATAGGGAGTCATCAAGTCATCAAAAAATCCTGAGTCATACGTACGAGCCAAATTTTGATGGCTGTTAAATGCCAACTCATCTTGGTCGGCACGGCTGATGTTCCATTCTAGGGCGGTGATGGCTTGGTGTTCGCCCATGGATAGGCGAGTGCGTGGCTCACCATTGGCAGGGAGTGATAGTAGGTCTTTGGGGTTGATGTGGGTTAGGGCGGTCAGTCGAGCTTTGGCGGTTTTGGCGTTATTGATGGCAAGCAGGGGCTTACGAATGCCGTCTCCGAGTGCAATCGGTGCGTCCGATGTCGTGTCCGTCCCGCCTGCGATACCACTGTCGATGATGCCCAGTGCGATTTTGTTGGCGACGGCAAACGTGGCTTGCAAACCTGTGCCACACGCCTGCGAGATGTCATAGGCAGGGGTTGTGGGCGATAGGGCTGTGTTTAGCAGGGCTTCACGGGTTAGGTTCAGATCACGGCTGTGTTTTAAGACCGTGCCGGCAACCACTTCGCCAATCTCTTTGTCCGCCAAATTAAAGCGAGCAACCAAACCGTCCAACGCCGATGAGAGCATATCAATATTACTGGCGTCTGCGTATGCACCGTTTGAGCGAGCAAAGGGAATGCGGTTTCCGCCAAGAATGGCAACTTTTTTGATGGTCATGACTTATCCTTAATGAAATGAATTGATAAAGGTAACAGGGTTTTGGCAGATGATTTTTAAGATAAGTTAAGATAAAAATCTAATAAATTTGCACGAAATTATCCTAAAATCAATCTTATCAAAACCCAAAAAATGACATCGTATCTATCATTTTAGCTTATCCTAGCTTATCATCATTTGACTTAAAAGGGAAAATGTTTTTTGCTTTCTTAACTAATTTTTTGTTATTTATTTAAAATTTATAACTTATTTTTATAATAGAGAAAATTTTGTGCCAACATTTATTTTTATGCTAGAATGGGGCTTATCGTATTTACAAACAAAAGGATACTCCTATGAGCGACCGTTATGGTGAATTGGTGCAATCAGGTCTAGGCAGAACTGTTGCAAAAAATCTGGGTTTGCCCACACCCATTAAACTTGACCGCTTTGAAGTGGGTCAGCCTGCGGTGCGTGGTGAAGTGGCATTTGGGGCGACAGGCGACAGTGATGTGAGCCGTTGCGTGAATGATATTTTGACCACATTGGACGCCAAGATTACCACTAATGATAAGCTCGATGACCGTCTAACGGACGAGAACGTGCGTTTTAAAGTGGCGATTTTTGATGTTACCAATATCAAAGACACGGACGGCTTAAAGGTGGTGTATGAATTTTTCCATAAAATCGCCCGTCGCATCAAACCGTCTGGTCGGATTGTGCTGATTGCTCGCCCGTCTTGCTGTACAGGCATAGACATTGATTTTGCTTTGGCACAGCGTGCGGTGTTGGGATTTGTCAAATCAGTCGCCAAAGAATTTAAAAAAGGCATTACCGCCAATGTCCTATACACCCAAGTCGGTGCCGAAAAACACCTAGACCACGCCTTACGCTTTTTTATGTCGGCAAAATCGGCATATGTGTCAGGGCAAGCGGTCTATATCAAGGATAATGGCGATGAGCTGTCGTTGGTCGATTTTGACGAAACCAAACCCCTAAAAGGCAAAAAAATCCTAGTTACAGGGGCGAGTCGTGGCATTGGCGAGTCAGTTGCCAAAGTGTTGGCACGAGACGGGGCACAGCTGTACTGCTTAGACGTGCCTGCGTCTTTGGCAGATTTACAAAAAGTCGCTGGCAATTTGGGCGGTCATGCCTTGCCACTGGACATCACTCAAACGGACGCTGGCGAGCAGATTTTAAAGGCGTGTGGCGTGTTGGATGGTGTGGTGCATAACGCTGGTGTTACTCGTGATAAGACCCTAGCCAACATGAGTGCTGACAAATGGGATTTGGTGCTAAACATCAACCTAAAAGCCATTAGCACCATTAATAACTACCTACTTGCCAATAATGGCTTGTCCGAGTCGGCTCGTATCGTCTGTGTGTCTAGTATCTCAGGCATTGCCGGCAATCTGGGGCAAACCAACTATGCCATGAGTAAAGCAGGAGTTATCGGTCTGGTAGAAGCGACCGCCAAGAGCCTAGACGGTTCGGCACGCCGTATCAATGCGGTCGCCCCTGGATTTATTGAGACCAAGATGACCGGTGCCATTCCCTTTGCCATTCGTGAAGCCGGTCGCCGTATGAACTCGATGAGTCAAGGTGGTGAGCCTGTGGACGTGGCAGAGACGATTTCGTGGCTACTGTCGCCAAAAGCGTCAGGACTCAATGGTAACGTGGTGCGTGTGTGCGGTCAAAGCGTGCTTGGGGCGTGATTTTATTCATTGGTAAATTTTGATGGGAAACATATCAGCCGTACACTTGTACATTTTTGATTTACATTCCCCCAAAAATCCATTAAAATTTACCAAAAATTATTCTATATTAAAGGTATGATATGGCAGAACAAAATTTTAAAGAATTGCCAAAAATGCACACCACTTATGCCAACGTTATCAAAAGTTTGATTCCGCATGGCGACAACCGAGCAGGGGCATTGCCTGATTCGGTGTATGCAGTGGACAAGCTCGCCATTGACCAGAACAATTTGCGAGACTATCGGCGAATCTGTGGGTTTATTGATGATGGGCGTGTACCGCCAACGTATTTTGCGGTGTTGTCGCAGACGTTACAGATGAACATGATGGCAAAGCCTGATTTTCCTTTTGCCATGCTTGGGCTGGTGCATTTAGAAAACAGCGTTACGCAGTATCGTCCGATTTTTGATACCGAAACGGTCAAGATGAGTGTGCGACTTGACAACCTAACCCCCCATGACAAGGGGCAGACCTTTGATTTTATCACCGAAGTGCATATCGATGATGAGCTAGTATGGCAAGGGACATCAACTTATCTGTCTCGCCAAAAAAAGCCCGTCGATGAACGCACGGTCAAATCTGTGCCTGAGAGTGTGGCACGCTTAGAGTCTGATGAGAATGGTTGGGCGGAGCTGATTAATATCCCAGAAGACATCGGACGGCGGTATGCTTTCGTGTCGGGCGATTTTAACCTAATCCATTTGCACCCCTTATCGGCTCGGGCGTTTGGCTTTCCTAAGGCAATCGCTCATGGTATGTGGTCAAAGGCGGCGAGTATTGCTCAATTTTATGATTTGCCAAAGGCGTACCGAGTGGACGTGTCATTTAAAATGCCCATTTTCTTGCCGTCCAAGATTGACTTTGTGGCACGCCAAGAGAGCGATGGGCGAGCCTTTGCCCTGTATGCAGCAGGCACGGAAAAACCGCATTTACTCGGCAAAATTACGTTTTTATGATGAGTGAAAAAGAGCAGGGCAGATGATGATTTGCCCTGTTTTTTGGTTTTTAGGATTAAAATTTTTTTAAATTTGCAAATTTTAAAAATTTGTTAGGGTGCATAATACGCACTCTATCTGCCGTCATGACAAATGCCTCACACTTTGAATTTTCTCCCAAATTCTTATACAATAAGCCATTTTATGATTAGGTACAGACCATGTGGCAAGATTTTCCCGAACTGCTTTCTAAATTACAATTTGACGACTCGCCTGCCGGTGGCTCACTGGTCATCACTCACAAAGGCGAGACGGTGGTAAACACCGCCATAGGGCAAGCCCTGCCACACCAAGACTGGCACGCCCACACACTATCGGTAAATTTCTCTATCGGCAAAGGCGTGATGGCGACCCTTGTGGCGGTGCTGGTCTCAAAGGGGCTGTTGGACTATGATACGCCCATTGGTTCATATTGGGCGGAGTTTGGGGTAGGGGGTAAAGAGCATATCACGCCACGCCACATCTTGACTCACACCGCAGGGCTGTTTAACATCACCACACTCACCGACGACACCGATGAGCTGACCGACTGGCAAATGATGACCGCTAAAGTCGCCCAAATGTCGCCTAACACCCCCAAAGGGCAGGACGAGCAGGGCTATGGCAGTGCGTATAGTGCGTTGGTCTCGGGGTGGATTTTGGGCGGATTGGTGGAGCGTGTAACAGGACTGCCCTTGCAACACGCCCTAGATGAATACCTTGCTACGCCCTTAGGCATACAGGGCGAGCTGTATTATGGACTGCCTGCTGACAAGCTAGGGCAAGCTGCCAAGCCTGTGCGTTATTTTGATGGTACGCCCACAACCAAACGCAAACCAACCCTAAAACCTGACACCCTAGAGATGTTGGCGGTCTATGCAGGGCTTGACATCACGCCATTGTGGGCGGATAAGGTGGGAATGCTTGGCACATCTGGCATTAATAAGCTATATTTTGACACCGCCAAGATGAACCTTGTCAATTATAAAAACGCACTCATGCCAAACGGACGTGATGGCGTGGAATATCATCATGATAAGGTGTTGCAAGCGGTCATTCCTGCCGCCAATGGGGTCTCTACCGCCCACGCCCTAGCCACTATCTACGCCATGCACGCCAATGGTGGCGTATGGCAAGGGCAAACGCTCATCACGCCTGCGGTACTTGCCGACATGCGTGTGGTGCGTGTGGACGGTTTTGATGCGGTCATGCCTGCCAATATGCGGTGGCGGTCGGGTTTTCATCGCTTATTTAGCTTGCAACACACGCCAAACGCCTACGGACACATGGGTTATAACGGCTCGGTGGCGTTCTGCGACCCTGATAGGCAGTTGTCGTTTGCCTTTATTCATAATTTTGACACAACCATGCTAAATGACGTACGCCAGTTTGTGCTGGTAGAGACGGCAATCGCTCGTGCCACACCTTAAAAAACTATTGCAAAACGCCCAAACGGTGTTATAATCATGCGATTACTTTTATTTTATAAACGCTCTAAGTTTATAAAATAATTTTATTAAAAGCTCTTTTTATCAAGGAAAAACTTATGAGTTTAGCAACCCAAGACGGCAAAATGTGGCTAGATGGCGAACTAATCCACCAACCTGATGCCAAAGTCCATGTACTCACACACAGCTTGCACTATGGTTTGGCGGTGTTTGAAGGCGTGCGTGCCTATCAGACCCCTGACGGACGTACCGCCATTTTCCGTCTACATGAACACACCGAACGCCTACTTAATTCTGCCAAAATTTTTCAGCTAGACGTGCGTTATAGCCATGATGAGCTGGTCAAAGCCCAAAAAGACGTGGTGTGTGAAAATGGCTTGGCGAGTGCTTATATTCGTCCGCTCATCTGGGTCGGTTCAGAAAAGCTCGGTATCGCCGCCAAAGACAACACCATTCATTCAGCCGTTGCTGCATGGCATTGGGGGGCGTATCTGGGTGAAGACGGCATCAAAAACGGTATCCGTGCCAAGACATCAAGCTACACACATCATCACCCCAACGTAACCATGTGTAAGGCAAAAGCCGCCGCCAACTATCCTGTGTCTATCCTAGCTAACCAAGAAGCAACCCGTGCAGGCTATGACGAAGCCATTCTTATGGACCCGCTCGGCTATGTGTGTCAAGGCTCTGGCGAGAACCTATTTTTGGTGAAAAATGGCGAGCTACATACCCCAGACCTTGCAGGCGGAGCGTTAGACGGCATTACTCGCCGTACGATTATTGAGTTCGCTCATGATTTGGGTATCAAAGTCGTAGAACGCCGTATCACTCGTGATGAGTTCTACCTTGCCGATGAGATTTTTATGACAGGCACCGCCGCCGAAGTTACCCCAATACGTGAATATGATGACCGTGTGATTGGCAAGGGCGGACGTGGCGAGCTGACCGAAAAACTACAAACCTTGTATTTTGATGTGGTGCAAGGGCGTAATGACAAATACAAGCACTGGCTGTCTTTTGTTGATGAATAATCAAATTTGATTAAATTTTTAACAATCCCCAAAATATGATGTTTTGGGGATTTTTATTTATCAAAATGTTAAGCAGATTTGTAGGAATAAGCCATTGATTTTTAGACAAATTCATATTTTAAAAAGCATTATCAGCAAATAATCCCTGCATTCATCAAAATTTTTAAATTTTTTTTATAAAAATTATCAATTTTTGCTTGCAAATAATAATAATTATTGCTAATATAACCCCATGAGTTAATAAGAATAACCGTTCTTATTTTCGTTTAAAAAATAGCCAATCCACAACAGCATTCGCCAAGGACTTCGCCATGTATGTTTGTATTTGCCATGACATCAAAGACACCCAAATCAAAACCGCCATGCTACAAGGCGTTGATAGCGTGGAAGCATTGCAAAGTGAGCTACTGGTCGGTACTTGCTGTGGCTGTTGTATGCCTATGGTGCAGGATTTGGTTGGTGAACATCATGCCAAATATGTGGCGGTGGACGCTATGGCGGTGTGATAGAATGTTTGTAAATATTTGGTAAATTTATTACTGTAATTTTTCTAAATATAAGTGTCTTTGCATAATCTTAGCTAGATTAAAATTATCAATCAATAGTCATTTTCAAGTTGATAAAATTAACTAATAAGTCTTATTATTTGCAAATTATTAAAATGGTAAAAGGAATTGTCATCAATAATAAAAATAACAACATAATCAATAACTTAGCCTATTTGCCAAAACCATTTTCTCCAATTCACCTAAGATGATTTCTTAGGTGAAAATTTTTGTTATTGTAATAGCCATTCTCACAGCGTAAGTCGTTCGCAGTTCCTTTGCCATACAAATACCCCCTTGTTAATCCCTATCTTTGTGCTATGATATGTCCCATACAGCGTTGGCTGATTTTTCTTTATCTAACACAGGATTTTTTATCATGAAATCATCTCAAAAAGTCATTGATTATCTAAATTTCTTATTGGCGGGCGAGTTGGGTGCCAGAGACCAGTATTTTATCCATTCACAAATGTACGCTGAATGGGAGCTGGGTAAATTGCACGACCGCATTTATCACGAAATGGAAGATGAGACCCTACACGCACGCCTGATTATCAACCGTATCATCATGCTGGGTGGTACGCCAAATATGCAAGTGGGCAAGATTAACATCGGTGCCGATGTGCCTGCCATGCTAAAAAGCGATTTGGAACTAGAATACACCGTACAAGAACATCTAAAAGAAGGCATTGCCATCTGTGAAGCCGAGCGTGATTATGTAACCCGTGATATGCTCGTGCGTCAGTTAGAAGACACTGAACAAGACCACGCCCACTGGCTAGAAAAACAACTACGCTTGATTGAGCTTATGGGACTACAAAACTACCTACAAAGCCAAAGTTCTGAGCCTAACATGGTGGGTGCCACGCACTAAGTAGGGCAAAAAGCAAAAGGGGTGTTGTGCATACACCCTTTTTTAAAAAGTTAAATATTTAAAATTTAAAGATAAAAAGGTAATAACATGAAAGGCGATAAAGACGTTATCCGTCAGTTAAATTTGGTATTGGGTCAGTCCCTGATTGCCATTAACCAGTATTTTTTGCACGCTCGTATCGTTAAAAACTGGGGTGTAGAAGAGCTAAATGACTCATTTTTTAAGCAGTCCATTCGTGAAATGAAATGGTCAGATGAGCTGATTGAGCGAGTTTTGCTACTTGAAGGTTTGCCAAATTTGCAAGATTTGGGTAAGCTCATGATTGGCGAGAGTGTAGAAGAGATTTTGGCGTGTGATTTGCGTTTGGAGAAACGTAAACATGACGTGCTGGTAGAAGCCATTGACGTGTGTACCGCCAAGCGTGATTTTGTCTCTCGTGAGCTACTCATCAAGCTAAAAGACGGCAATGAAGAGTACGAAGACTGGCTAGAAACCCAGCAAGAGAAGATTGCGGACATCGGCATTCAAAACTATATCCAATTACAATCAAGCGATGATTGATAAGCAGATAAACGATAAAAAGGGCGAACGTGGGCTTGCCCTTTTTGTTGTTTGCTAATTATTTTGGGTGGTAGGGGTGAATCACATTCGCCCTTGATAAATGAGTCACTTAATATAAAGTTAAAAATGATTTTAACCATTAAAAGGTATAAGTCAAACCCACATTTGCCCCAATGTCCACTTTATCATCGGTTAGCGGGCTGTCTTTTTGAGTTGATGAGAGCCATTCGGCTTTGGTGTTGGCAAAGGCACCGACGTGGTCGGTAAATTGGTATTTGCCAGAGACCGAGACAAAGGGCGAGTAGCTGGATTTGGCGGTGTAGATGTCTATGCCTGTTTTGGTGCTTTCTTGCTTAGATATGCCAAAGTAGTATTGGTTATAATCATCACTGTACCAGTTTACGCCAAATTTGGGATAGACGGTGAGCTTGTCATCGGCGAATTTGAACAGACTGCGATGAGCCAACGAGACGGTCTGACCGCCACTTCTGTCCATCATGTCCGTGCCTGCCTTAATCTCAAAACCGCCCACAGGCGTGATACGCATATAACTTAGTACGATATTGGCACTGGATTTACGGCTGTTTAAGCCTTTTAGGGCGGTTATGGTTGCGTCATCTGGCTCAAAGTTTCGAGACTCATAGCCTGCCCCGACACGAAACCAGTTTTCGCTGTCTTTGTGAGCATAAAAACCAAGCTCCGAGCCTTCGGCATAAAAATAGTCGTTATCGTATAGCACGAGTGGCACTGCCCCCACTTTGTCATCGGTGGCATAGGCGTGCGAGCCAAAACTGGCTAAGGCACCAATGGTCAAGCCGTCAAGGGCTGATGTGTCCTGAGCGGTGGCAGATAAGCTAAGGCTAAGTAGGGTTAGGCTAAGTAAAGATTTTTTCATGATAAATGTTCACGGATAAAAATAGGATTATTATAATGCAAAAATGGCAGTTTGGGAATGATGGTTTGGGGAGATTTCTAATAGACTTCTTTCCAAACCCCGATTTTTATAGATTTTTAAAAACTTCAACCCCAGTGTTTATAAGGGTTTATTTTTAGTTTGGAAAAAGATTTAATAAATAAAAGCGTGCCTTTTGACACGCTTTTATTTTGGGATAAATCACTTAGGAAACACAGGGCGGCTGCCGGGGGTTTCACGATTTAAGTGCAAAAACGCCCGATGACGCTCGTATTTGTCAAGCACATCATTGATGACTTGTTCGCTGTTAAAGCCTGACAAATCATTGCCTTGCAAACCTTCAAATAAATACGTCTCCAAGCGATAATAAAACTCTTGCCCGTCATCAACCGTTGGACGCTCTGGCACGGGGTATTTGACAGGAACGATGCCATAGACAAAGTTGTACTCGTCTTTATAATCCACCGTCAGCATATGTTGCACAAGGCTTGGCTCACCGTCCAAGGCGACCGATTCCACACGCACCGACAGTCCCTTTTGGCGTAGAGCGTCCGCCACGTCAGTTAGGGCAGGCAGACAGACATTTGTCATCATCGCTTTTGTTGCTGGGGCGTCAGGATAGGCGGTAATGCGGTGCAGACGAGTTTGCCAGTCGCTCACGTCCACGCCCCCTGCCACAGGCACGGCATTGATTTTGGTAATCTCTTCTCTAAAATCTTCAAGGCGTAACGACTTAAACAGCCCCACCATGACAAAAAACATGACAAAGCTAAATGGCAAGCCCATGACAATGGTTGCTTTTTGTAGGGCGGTGATACCGTCCGTCATCAGCATGGCAGCGGTTAGCATACCGATTGTTACCGCCCAAAACAGGCGTATCCAAATGGGGGGTGTGTCGGTGTTTTTTTGGCTTTTAAAGCTAAAATTACTCAGCACAATCGCCCCAGAATCTGCCGATGTTACATAAAACAAAAGTCCTGAGACAAAAGCGATGATTGCCGTTACCGAGAACCACGGATAAGTGGATAATAGCTCATAAAAGCCAATCTCAGGGCGTGCGATGATTTTTTCGGCAAAGGCAAGGTTGCCTCCTAGCACTTCATTTAAGGCACTGTTACCCATGACCGACAGCCAAGCGAGCGTAAACATAAAGGGAATGGACAAGGTGCCAATGACAAATTCACGAATGGTGCGACCTTTTGAGATTTGAGCCAAAAACAGCCCCACAAAAGGCGACCACGCAATCCACCACGCCCAAAAGAACAGCGTCCAATCTTGAATCCATTGTTTTTGCCCGGGCGTTTGGTTGTAGGCAAAAGTATCCAAAGTCAAAGTCGGAAAACGGCTAAGATAGTCGCCTACGTTCATGACAATGGCGTTTAGCAAAAATTCGGTATTGCCCAAAAACAGCACAAACAAGATAAGCCCCAAGGCAAAATAAATGTTAAGCTCCGATAGGATTTTGATGCCTTTGGATGCCCCTGTGGTTGCCGACACAATGGTAATGGCGACCGCAAGAGCAATGAGCCCAATCTGCCAAAGCATATTTTCTGGCAAATCAAAAATCACGTGCAGACCGTAGTTTAGTTGCACCACCCCGATACCACAAGTGGTGGCAATACCAAAAATCGTCCCCAAAATCGCCGCTACGTCCACAGCATGACCTGCTGCTCCGTCAATCTTTTTGCCAATCATGGGGTACAATGCCGAGCGAATGGTTAGGGGTAGATTGTAGCGGTAGGCAGAATAACCAAGGGCAATGCCCACCAACGCATACATACACCAGCCTGTCAGCCCATAGTGAAAAATCGTCCACATCAAGGCTTCACGAGCCGCCTGTGTGGTCTGACCGTCCCCAACAGGCGGATTCATGTACTGCATGATGGGCTCTGCCACCGAAAAAAACATGATGTCAATGCCAATCCCTGCGGCAAACAGCATGGACGACCACGTCAAAAGACTGTATTCAGGTTGGGAATGCTTGGGGCCTAGCTTGATGTTGCCATAGCGAGAGCAGGCAATAAACAGCACAAAAATAATATACACCGATGCGGCAAAAAAGTAGTACCAACCAAAGGTGGTACTTACCCACGCCAACACACCGTCCAAAATGGCGGACGCACTGTCATTAAACAGCATGGTATATAAGCTAAAAAAGACAATAATCACTGCCGAACAGGCAAATACCGTTCGGTTTAGGCGACCGTCTTCGGGCTTGGTATCTTCCATAGTGTTACCTTCCAAGTTCGTGGTTAATGATATAAAAAATGATATAAAATTGCTAAATTTTTTCAAAAAACCTAATAAATTTACAAAAAGTTTACAAAAATCAATTTGCAATACACAATCATTTTACACAAATTAAACAAGAAATTCATTAAAAATCAATTATTTGCGTTATAGATGATTTTTTGTTATCATAACCTATCTTTTTGGTTTCATCAACCTTTGAATAAAATTTATAAGTTTTGATGATATATTTTTAAAAATACAGGAGTCTTGTTATGCCATTGTCATCACTACCAAACGTAGAACAAACATCGCTATACATCGGTGGAAAATATGTATCCGCCAGCAGTGGGGAGTTTTTTGAGACGGTCAACCCTGCCACGGCAGACACGCTTGCCAAACTGCAAAGTGCTTCAAAAGCGGATGTGGATAAAGCGGTGCAAAGTGCCAAAGCAGGACAAAAAATCTGGGCAAGCATGACAGCGGTGGAGCGTTCTCGGATACTGCTAAAAGCGGTGGCGATTTTGCGTGAACAAAACGACGAGCTGGCACGCCTTGAGACGGCGGACACAGGCAAAGCGATCAGCGAGACCGCTTATGTGGATATTGTTACAGGGGCGGACGTCTTGGAGTATTATGCAGGGCTTGCCACCGCCGTTGAAGGGGTGCAAGTGCCACTTCGCACAGGCAAAGAGGGGAGCTTTTTTTATACTCAAAGAGAACCGCTTGGCGTGGTGGCAGGGATTGGGGCGTGGAATTATCCCATTCAAATCGCCCTATGGAAATCCGCCCCTGCCTTGGCATCTGGTAATGCCATGATTTTTAAGCCGAGCGAAGTTACGCCTTTGACCGCCCTAAAACTTGCCGAGATTTATACCCAAGCTGGCGTGCCTGACGGGGTGTTTAATGTTGTGCAAGGTGGCGGTGATGTGGGGGCGTATCTGACCGAACACCCTGACATTGCCAAAATCTCATTTACAGGCTCGGTGGCAACAGGCAAAAAAGTGATGAGCCTTGCAGGAGCATCATCACTAAAAGACGTAACCATGGAGCTTGGCGGTAAGTCGCCCTTGATTATTTGTGATGATGCCGACATTGAGCTGGCGGCGGACGTGGCGATGATGGCAAACTTTTATAGCACAGGACAAGTGTGTACCAATGGCACACGAGTTTTTGTACCAAGTGCCAAAAAACACGCCTTTGAACAAGCCATTTTGGCACGCCTGCCCAAGGTTTGTTTGGGCGACCCAACTGATGAGACAACCAATATGGGTCCTTTGGTGAGCTTTGCCCACATGGAGCGAGTGCTTGATTATATGGAGCAGGGCAAAAAAGCAGGGGCAACGGTGCTGTTTGGTGGACGGCGTGCGGTGGCGGATGATTTTGCCGAGCGTGGCGAGTCGCTGTCCAAGGGGGCGTTTGTGCTACCGACTGTCTTTACCGATTGCACCGATGAGATGAGCATTGTTACCGATGAGATTTTTGGGCCCGTCATGAGTATTTTGACTTATGATGATGAAGATGAAGCGATAGAGCGTGCCAATGACACGATTTTTGGCTTGGCAGGGGGTGTGGTTACGTCTGATTTAAATAAGGCTCATCGCATTACCCACGCCTTGCAGGCGGGCATTTGTTGGGTCAATACATGGGGCGAGTCAGATGCCAAAATGCCTGTGGGGGGCTATAAGCAATCAGGCGTGGGACGTGAAAATGGCATAATGACACTAGAACACTACACCCAAGTCAAATCCATTCAAATAGAAATGGGTAAATTTGAGTCTATTTTTAAATAACACCATATCATACCCCATTCTCAGCTTTGTGTAAGTGATTGATTTATCAAGGGCGAATTGCAATTCGTCCCTACAATCCAAAAAATAATCATTGAAAAACCAATAGGTTGGCATTTTAAGTTGAGATTGGGGCAGATTATCAAAATTTATTAACTTATTTTTATTAACTTATTAAGGAAAAACTTATGACAGAATATGACTATATCATCATCGGTGCAGGTTCGGCAGGCAATGTGCTTGCCACACGTCTGACAGAAGACAGCGATGTGAGCGTGCTACTTCTAGAAGCAGGTGGCCCTGATTATCGCTTGGATTTTCGCACGCAAATGCCCGCAGCACTGGCATACCCCTTGCAAGGCAAACGCTACAACTGGGCGTATCTGACCGACCCTGAGCCTTATATGAACAACCGCCGTATGGAGTGCGGACGTGGTAAGGGGCTTGGCGGTTCATCGCTTATCAATGGCATGTGCTACATTCGTGGCAATGCCATGGATTTGGACAATTGGGCAAAAATGGACGGGCTAGAAGACTGGACGTATGCCGACTGCTTGCCTTATTATAGAAAATCAGAAACCCGTGATGTGGGCGAAAACGACTATCATGGTGGCACAGGTCCTGTGAGCGTAACGACTTCACAGCGTGGCTCAACCATAGGCAGTAGCGTGCTGTTTAATGCCATGGTAGAAGCAGGCGTGCAAGCAGGCTATCCACGCACCGATGATTTGAACGGCTATCAGCAAGAAGGCTTTGGACCTATGGACAGAACGGTTACGCCAAAAGGTCGCCGTTCTAGCACGGCTCGGGGCTATCTGGACATGGCAAAATCACGCCCCAATCTTACCATAAAAACCCATGCCGTAACGGACAAAATCCTATTTTCAGGCAAGCGTGCTATTGGCGTACAGTATCTACAAGGTAATGACACAAACCCCACAACCGTCCACGCCAAGCGAGAAGTGATACTCTCGGCAGGGGCGATTGCGTCTCCACAGATTTTGCAGCGTTCGGGCGTTGGGGCAAAAAATTTGCTTGATGAATTTAAAATCCCGGTTGTCCATGACTTACCAGGGGTGGGCGAGAACTTGCAAGACCATTTGGAGATGTATCTACAATACGAATGCAAAAAACCTGTATCGCTGTATCCTGCCCTAAAATGGTACAATCAACCTGCCATTGGGGCTGAGTGGCTGTTCTTGGGAACGGGCATTGGGGCGAGCAACCAGTTTGAAGCAGGGGGCTTTATCCGTACCCGTCCTGAATTTGAATGGCCAAATATCCAGTATCACTTTTTGCCAGTTGCCATTAACTACAACGGCTCAAATGCCGTAGAAGAGCATGGTTTTCAAGCACACGTTGGCTCCATGCGTTCGCCGTCTCGTGGACGCATCCGCCTAAAATCGCTAAATCCCCACGACCACCCAAGCATTTTGTTCAACTATATGTCGCACGAGCAAGACTGGCAGGAGTTTAGAGACGGCATTCGTATCACTCGTGAAATTATGCACCAGCCTGCTTTGGATGAGTACCGTGGGCGTGAGATTAGCCCAAGTCGTAATGCCCAGACCGATGCCGAGCTTGATGAATTTGTGCGTAATCATGCCGAGACTGCTTATCATCCGTCTTGTAGCTGTAAAATGGGCATGGACGATATGGCGGTTGTGGACGGGCAAGGGCGTGTGCATGGCTTAGAAGGCTTGCGTGTGGTTGATGCATCTATCATGCCACTTATCATCACAGGCAACCTAAACGCCACCACCATTATGATGGCAGAAAAAATTGCCGATGTCATGCGTGGGCAAAAACTGCCAAAATCAACGGCAGGTTATTATAAAGCCGACCCCAACGTGCTAAGACAAGAGCCTGTGCGAGCGTTTGACCCGAGTATGATGCTTTAAGGGTTTGTAAAGGGCGGATTTATCCGTCCTTTTTATTTTTGTATTTTTCATTGTAAAATCTAAACTACAAAGACGGATGTCAGTACATCTCAAATCCAACACCAAAACACTTATCAGAAATATATCTAAAAAATTTTATATTTATCATGAAAACTGATAATAATACAAAGATTTTCTATTTGCTATTTTGTCCACTTTGGTTTAGTTTATACACGTTTATTTTTAAACATTTACGGTTAAAAACCAATAGGAAAAAACATGACAAGCAACCATCTAACCATCAGCCCAAAACGTGTCAGCAACATCGCCCGTCACGCCACAAGCCATCATCATGACAACCACGCCAACCATCAAGAGATATTGGCGAAGTTTATCCCCATCTATTATCAGCACCTGCCCATAGAGATAGCAGACAGATTCTCTGATGAGACGTTGTCGGGCATGGCATTGCACCATTTTAGCTTACTAAAAACACATAACGGCACAAGCCCCAATATCAGCGTCATCAACCCTTTGGGCGAGTCGCACCTATTTAACAGTGAGCGTACCATCATTGCTTTGGTCGCCATTGACCGTCCCTTTTTGACCGACACACTACTCATGAGCTTGGAGCGTCGGGGTATCGGCGTTCATCGTATTTATAATAACATCATCAAGGTAGAACGCACAGACGGGCACATCAGCGACATTCAAGCGGTTGATGAGAGCAGTGGTCGGGCGGACAGCTGTTTTGCGTTGGTGCATATTGAGATTGACCGCCAAAGCGATGACAAGTTGGCGGACATCAAAGAGATGTTATTAAAGAAAATCCACACCATTGATGTCATCGTTGGCGACTTTGGGGCGATGGCAGATAAGCTAGATGAGATTAAAGAAGAGCTAAAAAGTCTGCCCATTCCCACGGAGCATTATACCAAAGAAGCGGTGACGGGCTTTTTGGAATGGGTGGGGCGTGATAACTTTATCTTTATGGGGTATCGTGAATACCGTTTTGAAAATAACAATGGTGTGCCTGAGCTGTACTCGGTGGGTGGTAGCGGGCTGGGCGTGCTACAAGGCAAAGAGACCGATGAGTTATCCAAGAGTTTTCACGGCCTGCCCACGCACCTAAAACACCTGATAGCCGAGCCACGTGTATTACTGCTGTCTAAGTCGGCACGTCTATCGCCCATTCATCGCCCTGCTTATTTGGACTTTTTGGGTATTCAAAAATACAACGACCAAGGCGAGCTGATTGGCGAATATCGTTTTGTTGGACTTTTGACATCACGGGCGTATCAGACCAGCGTGGCGAACATTCCGCTACTTAACGAAAAAGCGGGTAAAATCCTTGCCATGTCACGCCTGCCCAAAAACAGCCATGCTTATCTTAAATTTACCCACATCGTCAATACCTTGCCCCGTGATGACCTATTCCAAGCCAGTACCGATGAGCTCTACCCGATGGTGGCGAGCATTGCCAGCTTGCAGGACAAAAACCGCCTACGCCTGCTCGTGCGTACCGACCATTATCAAAGATTTGTATCGTGTCTGGTCTATGTGCCGTTGTCTAAGTTTAACAGTGACTTACGCCAAAAAATCCAAGACATCCTAACCCAAGCCTTTGGCGGTGTGTCATCGAGCTTTACGACCGAATTTAATGAGCTTCATCACGCCCGTGTGCATATCCATATACGCACCGAGACAGGCAAAGTCAAGGATTATGACCTAGCCAAGTTGGAGCGTGAACTGTCAGCACTCATGCACGACTGGACGGATGAATACGCCAAAGCCCTAACCGCCCAGACAGGCGAGAGCCGTGCCAGAGAGATACTGGCGACATTGGGGGCGAGCATTCCTTTGACGTATCGTGAGCGGTTTGATGTGCATACGGCGGTGGCAGATACTACCAAACTGCTGTCACTTGATGATGATAAACCTAAGATTTGGCATTTGTGTCAGTCGGCAGGCGAGCGTGCGGACAGTCTAACCCTAAAACTCTACGGCAGGGGCGAGATTTTGACGTTGTCGCACGTCTTGCCGATATTGGAGCATTTTGGGGTGGCGGTCATCTCAGCGTCCACTTATGACTTTGGTGGGCAAGACACCCCTGATGTCAGCGATGATTTGTGGTTGCAAGAGTATAAACTCACCTTAAAAGCAGGATTGACGGTGGATTTGACCGCAGTCAAATCACAGGTGGAGCATGCCTTAGATGAGATTTGGCAAGGGCGTGTTGAGTCCGACCGTCTAAATCAGCTGATTTTGACCACGGACATTGACACCTATGATGTGGTGGTACTGCGTGCCTTGTCTCGCTATATCGTCCAAGCCCGAGCTCCATTTTCGACCGAGTACATTCACAGCACGCTGGTGGGCAATCCTGCCATTGCCAGTTTGCTTGTCAAGCTGTTCCATGCCAAGATGTCGCCCACCGAGCAGACGGACACCGCCCTGATTTTGGTACAGATTGACAATGAGCTTAGCTTGGTAACAAGCCTTGATGAAGACCGCATTGTGCGTTGGTTTTTGGATTTGTTAAACGCCATGCTCCGCACCAACTTTTATCAAGTGGACAAAGATGGAGCAAGAAAAGACCGTTTGTCTTTTAAATTCAAAGCAAGTGATATTCCCAATTTGCCAAAGCCCAAGCCCATGTTTGAGATTTATGTGTACTCGCCAAGGGTTGAAGGGGTACATTTGCGTGGTGGCAAGGTGGCTCGTGGCGGACTTAGATGGTCTGACCGCATGGAAGACTACCGCACCGAAGTGTTGGGACTTGTCAAAGCCCAAATGGTCAAAAACTCAGTCATCGTGCCTGTTGGCTCAAAAGGCGGTTTTGTCTGCAAAGACAAATCCAAGCAGGCAAGCCGTGAGATGTGGCAAGCCGAAGGCGTGGCGTGCTATCAGACCTATATCCGTGGCTTGTTGGACTTGACGGATAATTTGGTTGATGGCAATGTTGTCCCGCCTGCCAACACTGTCCGCCATGACAAGGACGACCCGTATTTGGTGGTGGCAGCCGACAAAGGCACAGCGACGTTCTCAGACATTGCCAACGCCTTGTCCGCCGAATACAACTTTTGGCTACAAGATGCCTTTGCCTCGGGTGGCTCGGCAGGCTACGACCACAAAGGCATGGGCATTACTGCTCGTGGGGCGTGGGAGAGCGTCAAACGCCATTTTCGCTTGATGGGCAAAGACATTCAAGCCCGTGATGAATTTACCGTGGTGGGCATTGGCGATATGAGCGGAGATGTGTTTGGTAATGGTATGCTACTGTCCAAAAATATCCGCCTTGTGGCAGCTTTCAACCACTTGCACATCTTTATTGACCCAAATCCTGATGCTAAGGCAAGTTTTGCAGAGCGTGAGCGTTTGTTCAATTTACCACGTTCGGCATGGACGGATTATCAGACAGAGCTTATCAGCGAAGGCGGTGGGGTATTTAATCGCACCGACAAAGCCATCGCCATCAGCCCACAGATGAAAGAGCGTTTTGACATCACTGAAGATAGCCTTACGCCCAATGAGCTACTAAACAAACTTCTAAAAGCTCCTGTGGACTTGATTTGGAATGGCGGTATCGGCACTTATATTAAGTCATCTGACGAAGACCACAGCGATGTGGGCGACCGTGCCAACGATGCCATTCGTGTGGACGGGCGTGAAGTGCGTGCCAAAGTCGTGGGCGAGGGCGGCAACCTAGGCTGTACTCAGCGTGGACGTATTGAGTATGCCCTACATGGCGGACGCATTTACACCGATGCCATTGACAACTCAGGCGGTGTGAACTGCTCAGACCATGAAGTCAACATCAAAATCCTATTAGGCTCAGTTACTGAGCGTGGGGATATGACCATCAAACAGCGTAATGACTTACTGGCGAGCATGACCGATACGGTGGCAAATTTGGTACTACGTCAAAACTATTTACAGCCACAGACCATTGAGCTGTCCGCTTATCAAGCATATGAGCGTGCAGGCGAGCATATTCGCTTTATGAATTTCTTAGAAAAAGCGGGTCGCCTTGACCGTGCCATCGAATACCTGCCAAGCGATGACACCCTAACCAAACGTAAGGCAAAAGATGGACGTGGACTGACCAACCCTGAGCTGGCGGTATTGTTGTCTTATGGCAAAATGTGGGTGTATGATGAACTACTAAGTAGTGGACTGACCGAAGATGCCTACTTCTTGCATGAGCTTAAAAAGTACTTCCCAGATACGCTGGGCGAGCAGTTCTTTGATGAGATGACCCGCCATCGCCTGCATCGTGAGATTATCTGCACTTATCTGACTAACGGACTGGTGAACCGTCTGGGCATAGAAAACGTGTTTGCCATGAGTGATGAGACAGGTTACAGCGTGGCGGATATCACCCGAAGCTATGCCATCGTGCGTGATGTCTTTGATGTGCAAGCGGTGTGGGACAGACTGTCAAGCCTTGACAATACCGCCGCTGGCAACACCCAAATCGAGCTTGAACTTACCATCCAAGATGTGCTAAAACAAGGCATGACATGGTTCCTAAGCCGTCAGCTGACAGGCGAGAGTGTGGCACAGACAGCACTGACCTTTAAAAACTTGGTGGCGGACTTATTCTCTTATGATGTCATCGATGAGCATTTTGGGTCGTATATCGCCAAAGATGTCGCTGATTTGACCGCCCAAGGACTTAGCGATGATGATGCCCGTGCTTTTGCCCGTTTGCCCATCTATGTGCATGCCCTAGATGTCGTGGCACTTGCCGACCAAAAAGGCGTGGCAGTGACCGATGTGGCACAAGCGTATTTTGGCGTGTTCTCACAGCTACACATGGATAGGCTAACATCAGCGGTGGCGGAGCTGCCTGCCGAGAGTTATTGGGACAGAAAAGCGTCTTATGTACTCACCGGTGAGTTTAACCGCACGCTCATGGCACTCATCACCGATGTGTTAGCGGTGGGTGGTCTGTCAGCATGGCAGGATAAGCACCGTGAGCGACTGGCGGTACTCTCAGAGCAGATATACCAACCGAACCC
>NZ_MXAP01000043.1 GCF_002027555.1 Moraxella equi | reverse complement strand
TTCGGTTGGTATATAAGTAAAAAACAGCAAAAACTTGGGGCTGAAGAGCCTTATAGGGTTGTCGTAGCAACGTGCAATAATACCTATCATCGAGTAAGTACTGCATAGCCAAACCCCAAAAACCATACAACCCCAAGGAGTTATCATGTCCAAAAATGATGAAAAGGTTAGTATCAAAACCATCAATAAGATGTTTGAATATCAGCTAACCATTCCTGATTACCAACGCCCCTATAAATGGCAAATCAAGCACATCAAACAGCTTGTTGATGATATTTATTCTTATTTTAAGGACAAAATCCAAGAATGCCGTTTGGGCGTGATTGTTTTGCATAAAGATGAAGGTAAAGATGAATATAACATCGTAGACGGACAACAGCGACTGACCAGTTTGTTTTTGTTGCTATATGTATTGAATAATAATGAAAATCCATTTGGTGAACCTAATTTTCTTCACAATAAATTTAACCACAGTCAAAGTGTTGAGCATATCAAGCAAAATTATGAATACCTAAAAAGCTATGTGGTGGATTTTGGGCTTGGTGATGATTTTAAGGACTTTATCCTTGGCAAATGCACATTTGCAACTGTTATCTTAACTGATATTGACGAAGCCTTTCAGTATTTTAATTCGCAAAACTCTCGGGGTAAAAGTTTGGAAGCCTATGATTTGTTAAAAGCATACCATCTAAGAGAAATGGTGGGTGTGGATAAACCTGCCATTCAATCAACAGTTGAGCAATGGGAGCGGGCAATCACACATCCAATATCGTTAAAGTTGATTATCAATGACATTTTATATCGCCACCGTGAATGGGGGAGATTTCGTTCGGCTGAATACTTTGATGGGCAAAAAGTCGATATTTTTAAAGGGATAAAATCCAAAGATAAAGAGAGGCATATACAAACTTTGCTACGCCATTTATCCAGTCCTGACATGAATATGCCTATGTTTGATGGCGTTGGCTTTTTTGATTATATTGCTAACTATCGCCAGCTGTATGGCAGTCTTTTTGATGATGGTGGTCTGGTGAATAATGAGCAAATTGCCTTATCAGATAAGAATAATGAGCCGCTATATCAGACATTGCAAGCTAATACAGGGCGTGTGGGTGATTTTTATCTATTTACGCTGTTTCGGATTATAGTGATGGCATATTATGATAAATTTGGTGATTACGAATTAAAAAGAGCGGTCAGAAAAATTGCCCAGTGGGTGTATCGATTACGCCTTGAAAAAACACGAGTTTCATTTGCAACCATCGAAAATTACGGCATGAAAGACATCAGCATCGCTTTTAACGATGGCGACTACCAGCAAATGAACAGCCTGTACAATGTCATTCGCTGTGCTAGCATGCCTGATGAAGTACTGGATTTTCAGATTAAACAGGTAAATATTAAATTTGAAAATGCAGAATATGCAGAAAAACTGCTATCAGGCTTGGTGATTAATAAATTAGGAGAAAAACAATTGAATAATTCGCAAAATCAAGGCATCGCACGATTATCTATCAAAGAGCTGTTTGATGGTCAAGATAAATACATCATTCCTATCTATCAGCGTAACTATGCGTGGGGCGAGCAGGAAGTGGCACAGCTGATTGACGACATTCATCGCCATGAGCAGGGTAAGTATTATCTGGGCAGTTTGACGGTCAAAAAGGGTGATGATGGCTTTGAAGTGATTGACGGTCAGCAGCGATTGACGACTTTATTTTTGTTGCTGTCGGTGCTTGAGTATTCATTTGGACTGGGTTTGTCTTTTGAACATCGGGAAAATTCTAGCAAAGAGCTGGATATTATCAAGCGAGACGAAGAGCTTGATTACAATAAGGATAGTCAGATTGCGGTGATTTATCATTATCTTAAAAAAGATGGTAAAAAGTTGTTTGTCCATGATAATAAAAATCAACAAGATTTTTTGAAAAAATTGCTTGATCAAGTGCAAATTATTCGCACCGAAATTCCAGAAAATACCGATTTAAATCAATACTTTGAACGCATGAATAATCGTGGCGAACAGCTGGAGCATCATGAAGTCATTAAAGCTAAGCTGATGGGTAAGCTAGACCAAGCTGACCAAGCGGTATTTTCCGCCATTTGGAATGCCTGCTCGGACATGAATCGCTATGCGGTGTCATCATTTTCTAGTGATGAACGAAAAGCATTATTTGAGAGTGGGGGTGAGTATTTTCGGTTGTATGAGAATTTTGGGAATATAAAAAACAAATTTCCAGAAGCTCAAAAATCACAAAACAGTGACGATAAACAGCCTAATGATGAACCTAAAAAATTATCTGAAATTTTAAAGCCGTCCACTGTTCAGCCAATCAATGAAAAATCAGTAAAGCAGTCCGAACGCTTTACTTCCATCATTGATTTCCCAAACTTTTTGGTACAGGTGTTGTATTTATTTTTAAAAGACAAAAAGGGTGATATTGCAATCAACAATGGCATTCATCGCTTAGATGAGAAAAACCTAATTAAGCAATTTGAGCAGTCTGGCTTGTATGAGAGCGTTGATGACATCAAAGACTTTGCCGTGCATTTATTAAATGTGCGGGTACTGTTTGATCGCCATGTGATTAAGCATGATGGGCTTGATAATAAAGATGATTGGTATATATATCAATTTAAAAAGTCTGATAAAAATAATTCAAATAATTATTATGCAAATGCTTTCGATGTTGCTGATCAGGATAAGCAAATCAAAATGCTACAAACCATGTTTCATTATTCATTCCCAGCCAAAAACTATAAATATTGGCTATTTGCCTATCTAAAACAGCTAAATGATGAAAGTCGAAAAAAGCTGGAAAAACACGAGGCGAATGGCTGTGCGTTTAAGCTGCCTGCCAATGAGCATATTAAGTTTTTGGAAGAGCTGTGCGACAAGTTTTATTTTAATCGCTTTTATAATTATGCGAGTGATAAAAGTAGTAAGGGTGATGAGTATTTTGACATCATTTATCAAAAAGTTGATGAGCGGACAAGCGTCTTAAATTGTGATTTTTTACATCAGGGTACAGATGTTGAGAATTTTATCTTTAATCGTTTGGATTATATTTTATGGCGTAAGCAAGGCAGATGGTGTTGGCGAAATGATGAAAATTTTAAAGCGGGCATTGATTTGTCAGAATTCCTAAAAAAGTTTAAATTTACTGCCAGAAATTCGGTGGAGCATTATTATCCGCAAAATCCAGTTAATGGCAAAAAATTATCAGACAATGATGATGAGAATGGAAAAATTATTAATAGCTTTGGCAATCTGTGCTTAATCAATCATAGCCAAAATTCGTCCTTAAATAACAGAATGCCCGATGAGAAAAAGTCAGGATATAAAGACAAAGTTGCTCGTCATCAGTCTGTCAGCATTAAGCAAATGCTGATGTTTACCTATAAGGAGTGGGATAAAAATACCATTCAAGAACACGGTGAAAAAATGATTAAACTTCTAAATGAGAAAATTTCTACATAGATATCAATTCACCATTTTATAAAATACCCCATTTTTGGGCTATCGGGAGAGAATATGACCTACCAAATCCAAGCCCTAACTTGGCGTGGCGGGATGCCGTATCAACAGGACGCCGTGCTTGTTAATACCAAGATTTATCAGCATAAGGGTGTTATCTCAACGCTTGATGAATGCGATGATTTTTGTGTGGCGGTGGCAGATGGCGTGGCAGTCAGTCCCAAGTCAGACATCACATCACGCACGCTGTTAAGACTGGTTCGGCAGATGTATGGCGAGCAGGGGTCGTTGGATTTTGACAGTTTGCAACATCGGCTAAATGATACGTTGGCGGGTAAGGCGGGCTTTGATGGCAGTAGTAGTACGCTCGTTTGTGCCTATACTGATAATGACGGTGTGATGATTAAGCATTTGGGCGACAGTCGGGCATATTTATATCGTGATGGTTGGCATGGCTTAACCCAAGACCACAGTTTTATTAATGAACTAAAAGCACAGAATTTGGCAGAAGACGGTGATCATGCCAGCTGCTATGGGGCGCTGACAGGATATTTTTGTGTTGATGGCTTGGGCGATGAATCGGCTGTGGCAATGGTAAGCCATCAAAACATCAAGCTACAGGCGGGCGAATGTTTACTCTTATGTAGTGATGGCTTTTCTGATGTGTTGGAAGGTAATTTTTTGCCAATAACAAAAGATCTGCCACTAAAAGAATGGCTAAATGACAGCATCAAACAGCTAAAACGATCTGGGGCAAAGGCATGGCTTGATAACGTCAGTCTGATTGTGGTGCGATGCATGGCATGAGTGTGACGGTCTTGATGGCGTGACTTGTAGAGCGTTGTTTTTACCTTGAAATTATTCCCAAATTTAGCGATAATATAACGCTAAATTTTGACAATAATAACACCATGACTGAGCCAATCACCCCAACCGTATCGCCCACAGCACCGCCCCATATAGAGCAATCCACACCGCCAAAACCGCCAAAATCCAAACGCAAAAAACCCAGACGCTCCCAAGAAGACATCATGGCAAATGCCTTTTTAAAGGCGACTTTTAAGCCAGTCAAAAAAGCCATGATGATGGCGTATTTGCTAGACATTGCCAGCGTGTTGGTGCTGGTGGGGCAGGCGTGTGTGCTGGTGTGGCTCTTTGATGGGTGGCTGACGAGCTTTGTGCAGGGCGTACCGCTCCCTGATAGGGTAACAGGTAGTGGCTTGCTGTTTAATTTGGGACTGCTGTTTGGATGCTTGGCGGTACGCATTGCCATCGGCTATGGGCGTGATGTTTTACTAAGCCAAGCGGGGCTAACCGTTGCCAAATCGGTGAGACAACGCCTATTTGTCAAATTGGGTGAGCTTGGGCAGGCAAGGCGTGATTTTGGGGCGGACGGGGCATTGGCAAGTAAAATCATCGATGAGCCTGACCATTTGGTTGGTTATGCTCGCTTTCACGTCCAAAAGATGACCGCGGTTACCACACCCTTGATTTTGGCGGGGTGCGTGGCGTTTTATAGTGCAACCTCAGCATTGGTATTACTGCTTACCGCACCGCTTGTGCCGATTTTTATGGCATTTATCGGTATCGCTACCGCTCGTAAAAGCCGTGAGCAGATGGACGCCTTGGCACAGCTTGGGGGGCGATTTTTGGATTGGATTCGTGGGGTCAATACCTTATCACAGCTTGGGGCGGTGGACATTGCCGTATCAGACATCGCTAACAGCTCCGAGCATTATCGCAAACGCACGATGGACGTGTTAAAAATCGCCTTTTTAAACAGTGCGGTGTTGGAATTCTTATCTGCCTTATCCATTGCCTTGGTGGCGGTGTATTTGGGTTTTGGCTTGATGGGGATTTTGCCGTGGGGCAAGGGGCAGGTGCTGACAGGCTATGGCACGGCGTTATTTATCCTACTGCTTGTGCCAGAGTTTTATGCTCCGCTACGCCGATTGGGGGCAGAGTATCATGTCAAAGGGCAAGCGGTGGCGTGTGCCAAGGCAATCGCTCCCATGCTAAATTTTAAAGCCAAAACAGGGGGTGATGTGGTGGTCAATCTTGACAGTCCGCCCGCTTTTCATCTTAATAACATTACGGCATTTGGCGATGATGGGCGAGTGCGATTATCGCCCATCAGTCTAACCTTTGATGCAGGCAAATGCACCGCCTTGATGGGGGCAAGTGGCGTGGGTAAATCCACGATATTACAAATCCTACTTGGCTTTGGCGACTTTGCTGGTGATGTAGTCATTCACACTGATGGCAGGGCGGTGCGGTATGACGAGCTTGATATGAATATGCTAAGAACACAGCTTGGCTATCTGTCGCAGACCACGCCATTATTGCCAATCTCTATCGCGGATAATTTACGCCTTGCCAAACCGTCCGCCACCGATGATGAACTGGTGCAGGTGCTAAACGATGTCGCCTTGTGGGACATCATCAGTCAGTTGCCAGATGGCATAAATACCATGCTTGCTGAGCGTGGCGGTGGACTATCAGGCGGTCAAGGCAGGCGGCTTGCCATAGCCCAGTTATTATTGCAAAACGCCAAAGTGTGGCTACTTGATGAGCCGACCGAGCATTTAGACAGCGAGACGGCAGGGAAAATTAAGGCGTTATTATCTCGTGTGAGTGTCGGCAAGACCGTGATTTGGGTAACGCACGATGGGGTAGGGGTGGACTTTGATGTCGTTCATGACTTGACGGCATTGTATGAGCAAAAACAACAAAAGGCGGTGCAACATGGCTAATCAACCAAGCAGACGCCCATTTCGCCTAAGAGAGTTATTACTTAGCCAAAAGCTTCTGTGGCTCATCGCATGGCTGTTAGGCATAGCGACGGTATTGTCGGTACTGGGACTGGTCATGCTCTCAGGGTGGTTTATCACGATGGCAGGCGTGGCAGGGGTGCTGGCGGTGGGATCGCACGCCTTTAATTATCTTATGCCGTCTGCGATTATTCGTGGTTTTGCTATCGTGCGAACCTTTGCCCGTTACGGCGATTTGATGGTGTCGCACCATGCGGTGTTTGGGCTACTTCGTGATTTGCGAGTGAAGTTCTTTTCGCATTGGGCGAGACTGCCGTTATCGGTGCGACTGCAAAAGGGCGGTAGTAGCGAGACCACGCAAAAGCTGGTCAAAGACATTGACACGCTGGACGCATTTCCACTGCGAGTGGTGTTGCCCTTTGTGGTGGCGGTCGTGGCGGTGGCGGTGTTGTCGCTTACGGTGTCTGTGATGATGCCTACAGCGTGGATTGTCGTGCTACACATGGGGCTGGCACTCATCATTGCGGTCATGACCTTATATAAAGGTGTGCAACTGGCACGGCGTGAGAGTGAGCTTGTGGTGCTACGCAAGAGCAAACTCATCAACACCTTGCCTGCCCTAACCGCTCTCATCACGTGGGGCAGATGGCGGGACAGCGTGCGTGAGCTTAGTGAGTATGATGAGAGACATCATCAGCTGACGATGGCGACCCTGCGAGCCAGACGTAACGCCCAATCACTCATTCAGCTTATCATTGCGTTGGCGGTGGTGCTACTGCTACTGACGGCAGGGCGGATATTTGAGCAGGGCATTACCCCCTTTGTAGTGGCAACGCTAAACAGTCATACCGCCCTAAATCCTGCTATGGTGCTTGCCTTGACGCTTGGGGTGTTTGGGCTGATGGAGATAATCTCGGCACTGGTGGGTGAGCCGCTTGCATATGGTAGAAGTGTCAATGCCAAAGCACGTATCAATGAGCTGATGAGTGTAGACAGCACGCCCCAAAAACAGCCGATAGATGACAATCCAACCCTTATCCTAAAAGACTTATCCATAAAAATGCCGTCTGCCATCATGAGTGTGGACGGTATCTGTGTCACGCTCACCCCAACCACGCCCACGCTCATCATGGGGGCATCAGGGGCAGGCAAATCGACACTGCTTGCCACGCTGGCAGGGGAAGTGCCACGCATGAGTGGCGAGATGGTGGTGCGGACATCAGCTCTTTGTGATATAGACATGGATAACGTGGATTTTGGTCGCTCGTTTGGCTTTTTGGGGCAAAACGTGGACATCTTTGACCAAAGTCTTGCCGATAATCTACGACTGGGTAAGCTGTCAGCGACTGATGATGAGCTGTGGGCGGTGCTTGATAAAGTGGGTCTGTCCGACTGGGCAAAGCACCAGCCCAAAGGATTAGATACGCCACTTGGCGAGTACGGCATGGCGATATCAGGCGGTCAAGGTCGGCGTGTGGCACTGGCTCGTCTGCTTCTATCACCCAAAAAAGTGCTGTTATTAGATGAGCCATTTGCAGGGCTAGATAGCGCCACTCGTCATCAGGTATGGCAGAGCTTGACGGAAATGCAACAAGCAGGCGAGATTGGCGTACTTGCCATTGCCACGCACCAAATATGGGACGAGATGGGCGATGTGAATGTGGTGCGTGTGGGGTGATTAAACAGGGTGGTTTTGAATGGGATTTAACCACCAAAAAGGGTAAGTCATCTTGCCCTTTTTGATTGTCTGATATACACCTAACCAACTTGATATTTACCACAGACTTTGTAGGGACTGGCTCCGCACGTCCTTTGATAACATACCACTTTTTATAGGCATGCACAGCACGCCCCTACACCCAAACATCATTGTGTTTGTGGTAATTTTAAAGTTTTCTGGGTGTAATCTTCAATTTCAAAATATACCAATTGGCAGTAAAGTGCGTATTACGTACTCCGCCATAATAAAAAACTCTACTCCATTCTTGACTTTTTATAAGTGATTGATTTACCAAGGGAAAATTGCAATTTCGTCCCTGCAACCTAAAAAATAATCATTAAAAAATGAAAAATTGATGTGGTTGCGGTTAATTCACGATACAAACATTGCCCCTATTTTAGCAATAAAAATAAAACCCCGCCATTGACAGGGTTTTATTTTTTGGTTACTTCTTGGTTTAGGGCTTATAGACAAACACGTCTTGTCTGCTGGCACTGTACTTACCATCTTCGGTGTAGACAGTGATGGTGACGGGCATGGTGCCACTGATTTTGGCAGGGTCGCCAAAGATACTCACAGGCAAGTCATAAGGCTCGTTGGCTTTGAGCGGTAACTCTTTAAAGCGAGATTTTAAGGTCAAGCCATTGACAGGTTCTAGTTTGACTTTATAGACTTGTCGCTCATCGGTCTTATTGACGATTTTTAGGACATAGCTGTTCTCAACCATGCCGTCACGTCCGACACTGCTGATTTGCTTACGGTTGTGGCGAATCTCAAGCTCCAAGGGGTCACGCCCTGTTGCTACCATTGTTGCCACCACCACCAGCACACTAAGGATAAAGATGTAGGCAAAGATACGCAAGCTTACGATTTTGGTTTTTTCTTTATGGACAAGCTGACGTTCGGTGGTGTAGCGAATCAGACCACGGGGATAGCCCACCTTGTCCATGATTTCATTACACGCATCGATACACGCCGCACACTGGATACACTCTACTTGTAAACCGTCACGAATGTCGATACCCGTAGGACATACCTGCACACACATGGTGCAGTCCACACAGTCACCATAACCTTCGGGGTGGTCGCCTTTTTTGCGAGCCCCACGAGGTTCGCCACGGTCATAGTCATAGGAGACAAGTAAGGTGTCCTTGTCAAACATCACTGATTGGAAGCGACCATAAGGGCAAAAATGCACACACATATGTTCACGCATGTAGCCCGCATTCATATGTGTGACAAAAGTGATGATACCAAAGAATATCCATGTCATCTTGCTCCAACCCATAAAGAACGGCGTTGCCCCATTAAAGAATAGGTACTCCGTCCCGACTACAAGCGACATGAATGTCACAGCGGTAATCATACTCATCACACCCCATATCAGATGAACGAGTAGTTTTTTGCCAATCTTAGAAGCGCTATTAGGCTCTTTGTCGAACTTGATGCGTTTATTACGCTCGCCCAGTACCCATTTCTCTACGTGTTGATACAAGTGTACATAGATGGTCTGTGGGCAGGCATAGCCACAGAACACACGCCCTGCATAGACCGTTACCATAAACAGTGTAAAGGCGGCAATCATAAAGATGAAGGCAAAGAAATAAAAATCCTGTGGCATAAAAGTCGCCCCAAAGATATAAAACTTTGGTTCGGCGACATCAAACTGTATCGCCTGACGACCGCCCCATTTTATCCATGGCAGTATCAAAAATCCCGCCAAAATGGTGTACATGCTCACTAGGCGGATGTTCTGATATTTGCCCGAGACAAAGCGTGGATGCACCCGTTTCTTGGTAGCGTCCATGTCCTTAGAATGTGGTATCATTTTCTCGGGCGGTGGCTTGGGCTTTTTGGTTTTTTTAGGTGGCGGGGTAGTGCTGGTATCAGGCTTGTGAGCGGGGGGTGGCTCAGCGGACGAGTTTTTTGCTGTATCGCTTGATTTAGGGTCAAAAACTTCGGGTTCGGCAGTTTCTGTGTTTTTTACAGAATTATCGGATGACTCTGACATGATATAACCTTAGCTGTTGTGGCGAGTATTCGCTCTTGGCTGGGCTCATTGATACTGATTTTATCAATTTGGAATAAATATATTCTACACCTTTTCCATAATTTTTTAAAGGATTAATTGTCTTGCGATAAGTGTTTACAAGAGTTTTTGCTTGTAATGGTTGTTGCTATTTACTTACTATCTGTTATATTAATAATAATTATTGGTAAAAATGTTCACTATTTTCTTTAAATCCGAGTGTGTGGGTATGACTTTTGTGCGACAAATGGTAGCTGCATTGGCATAAGGGCAAAATCGTGATGCATTCCCTTTGTCTGTACATGATTATTGTCAAAAAGACGATAGCCACAGTATTAAGCTATCATGGCAAGGTGACAAATTTTGTCAGTTTGTTGTGGTTATAATGGCTTTAAATGAGTTTTTGGTGTGGGTGTATTACCCATTATTTTAATTTAAATAAGAATTGTCATGAACAACATCTATCGTGTCATCTGGAATAAGTCAACCCAGACTTTCCAAGCGGCCTGTGAATTTGTCAAATCACAGGGTAAATCATCAACGGGGACAGTCGGTTCAAGCGAAGTGCCGAAACTTGCGGGCAAGATTTTTCTTTTAGTGCAATCTCGTCAGTGTTGATAATATTATCCGCCCCTGCACTGGCAGCGACAGGTAACAGCCAAACTGCAAATAGCAACGTTTGTTATTTTGATGTAGCGAGCAATTCTGTAATTTGTGGTAATGCAGATACAACAAATAACAACAAATATTAAAGGTGCTGATAACGTAACCACAGGTTGTAGTTCTGGTGCACGCATTTGGGGTAACAGAAACTGGTCTGCTGGCTACGTGGCTAGTAGCAATATCGGTGTTATGGAAAGTGGTGCTCGACTAGATGTCAATACGAACACATTCAAAGCAGATGGTGCTGATGCAAAAGTATTGTCATCTACCAGGAACATCTCTGCGGACACCAATTCAGGCGGTTTCATTGCAGGTGATAATAATATCGCCTTCGGTAAGGAGGTTGGTAGGTATGTTGGTAATGACAAAACAGCATTGTCTAAGAGTAGTGAAAATATTGCTATCGGCTCTAACAGTGGTCGGTTTATTAAGAATAACTACAACGTTGCTTTAGGTTGCGGTGCAGGTGCAGATGGCGATATTCTAGACCGCACCAAATCAATCAGTCAAGGTTATCAAGCGACTGCTTATACTAACGACAGCATTGCCGTAGGTTCTGATGCTAAAGCAGGCACTAAAGGTAGTAAAACTGCCGTAAACGCGATAGCTATTGGTGCAGGTGCACAAGCTACCGCTAAAGACTCTATCTCTGTCGGTACTGGCACAGCACACAAGCTCAAAAACACATCATCTTACCATTACCACCTTACTCACCTGAACTAAATCCCATAGAACATACTTGGGCAACCATTAAGAAGTGGCTTAGGAGCCATTTGGCGGAGTTTGAGACAATCGAAGAGAGTTTGAAGTGTTATTTTGGGGTTTGGGCACTGGGTAGTGATATTACGGCAATGGTTGACAACTCTGTATTCTTGAGTGATAAGTCATCTTCAAATGGTGTTCATACTACAGCTGATGGTGGTAACTACACTTATGCAGGTGCCAACGATGTCAATGTCGCCGGTGTTACAAACAGCACAACAGCACCAAATACTACTCCTGTTGTCGTGGTAAGTGTTGGTACAAAAGGTGGGCAAACTCGCCAAATCCAAAATGTTGCCGCAGGTGTGGTGTCTGCTGATTCAACCGATGCCATTAACGGTTCTCGCTGTATTATACCAATGAAGCCATCACTAATTTGGCGGGTAATACCATCAATGTGGGCAACCAGTTAAATGCCCACATTGATGACGTGGAAGACGATGCCAGTGCAGGTGTATCATCAGCGATGGCAATGGCTCCTACCACAAGCTTTATATTGCTGGCAAGTCAATGCTAACCGGTGGTATGGCAACATACACCCCACAAACCC
>NZ_MXAP01000042.1 GCF_002027555.1 Moraxella equi | reverse complement strand
AGGGATACAGTTGCTACAAACCGCCCTTATTCTTTATTAACTCCAAAAACCAAATTGAGAACCCCTATGCCAAACACCCCTGTTTCCATCGCCAATTTTTATAGCGTCAATCATTCCAAACACCCCATCAAAACCATCGGCATTCTAGGCGGTGGGCAACTTGGCTTAATGCTTGCCCAAAGTGCCTTGTCGCTTGGTATTCGCTGTGTATTTTTAGAAGACGCTCCCAACTGCCCCGCCCGTCTTTTGGGTAAGGTGTACAGCACCGAGCAGTTTGATGAATTTGCCAAAGTCTGTGATACTTATACCTTAGAATTTGAAAACACCCCGCTTGACAGTGCCAAAGTCCTAGAACAAACCGTTGGGCTATTTCCGCCTGCTCACGCCCTATTTATCGCCCAAGACCGTTTAAACGAAAAGAATTTGTTTAATAAATTAAACATTGACACCGTGCCATTTTTGGCGGTGAATTCTTTTGAGAAATTGCAAACCGCTTGTGATAAATTGGGCTTACCCCTTGTGTTAAAAACCACTCGGGGCGGTTATGACGGTAAAGGGCAATTTGTCATTAGAAATGAAACTGACATTAAGACGGCTTGGGACGAGCTTGGCAAGGCGTGTGAAACCGCCCCACTCATTGCCGAAGGGTTTATCAATTTTAGCCGTGAAGTTTCTATCATCGCTGTCCGCTCAAAGCAGGGCGAAATCCGTTATTATCCTTTGGTGGAAAATGTCCACCATAATGGCATTCTTGCCAAAACCACCGCCCCTGCTCCCAATGTGGATAATTTAACCGAACAAGCCCAAAGTAATATCAAAAAACTTTTGGAGCATTTAAATTATGTTGGTGTTTTGACCTTAGAATTGTTTATTACTGACAAAGGTTTGATTGCCAATGAAATCGCTCCCCGTGTGCATAATTCAGGACATTGGAGTATACAAGGGGCGGTGTGTAGCCAATTTGAAAACCATATGCGGGCGGTGGCAGGTTTACCCTTAGGCGATACCAGCATTGTTAAACCGTCTGTGATGCTCAATGTCATCGGGCAATATCCCAATATCAGCGATGTGCTTGCCCTTGACGGCGTACATTATCACGGTTATGACAAAGAAGAGCGAAACGGTCGTAAAATCGCCCATATCACAGTAATGCCAAGCGATAGTGAGAAACTTACCGAGACGGTGGCAAAGGTGGTGGGATTGTTGCCGAATAAGCTTGGAATGTGATTTGAATTAAATAAGGATTGTCAAAATGCGTTTTCTTTTAATAATGGGATTTTTAATAAGTGGTATGGTGTTTTCTACCACTTGGGCAAATGAAGTTAATCGGCTTGATTTTATTTATTTTAAGCCAATTAACCAAGCCCAAAGAACCGATTTTGATAATCCTGTTAATATCATCAAATATCACGGCATTTATGATGCGACTTATACGCCAACTTATACAGGGTTATTTAAACCGTATGAGCCATATTATGAGCAAATACTAACTTTGGCGGACAATCACGAAAGCCTAAAAATTAGATATAACAATAATACAGAAGGTAAATTCGCCAATGCCAAAATTACACCCTTAGACAATGGCGACTATATTGTCAGTTATGAAAAAGTCCCTTTAAAACCCACTCAAAGCCCTTTGATTGATAAGCGTTATATTAAGACATTTGATATTTCGGGCGAGTTTTTACGGACAGAAGTTGATGGTAAGCCTGCAACCTTAGTTACTTCTTTTACCAATTATCACGCCTTACCAAAAATATTACATTTCCCCAAAGGATCAAAATGCTATCAATGGCGATTTCACGAGAGTACGCCAGAGTTTTATGAATTGTATCGCAGAAAATCGTTTGAATTGTTTAATTTAGACAATAATATGCCAGAATATTTGAGCGATAGAATTCCAAGTGAATATTTAGGCGAAAATAATCAGGTAGCAATTTATCCATTGGAAGATGAAGCAGAAATGCTTACTGATTATGAATTGACTTTTTATTTTGACACCATTTATCAAAATAAATACTATTCTGATGGCATTAAGTTCACTCCCAAAAATGCAATGAAAATTGATGGGCAATCTTGCACCTATTTAAATCCCATTGCGTCTGATTATATTGAAAGCTTATTAAAAACTCATCAAGATGAGATTATTAAAAAAGACACCACCCAATGATTATTTATATAGACGCAGATGCCATTCCCGCCATCGCCAAAGAGTTGATTATTAAGACCGCTAACCGCACACAGGTGCAAGCGATTTTTGTGGCAAATACTTACATCAAATTACCGCCATCGCCTTATTTAAAATCAGTGGTGGTGGCACAAGGCTTTGATGTGGCGGACGATTATATTGCTGAAGCAGTTGCCCCCTTTGACCTTGTCATCACAAGCGACACGCCCCTTGCCTTTGCTGTACTCCACAAGGGGGCGTTTGCCTTTGATTGTCGTGGGCAGATTTTTGAAAAAGAGACGATAGGCGGACGGCTCTCGGTGCGAGATTTTATGGACACAATGAGACACACAGGCGTGCTTGACCCCAGTCAGATGGGCGGGCAAAAACCATATAGCGAAAAAGATAAAAAGAATTTTGCCGACAGTTTAAACAAACTCATCGCTAAGGCAAAAAAGCGGAATTGATTGAATTGACGAAAAGTACATAATCAAATCCCAAATCATCTTAATGTAAAAATCTTTGAAGTCTTATTATGCTATTAACAACAGTAGATGCCATTTCTTTTGGTGATGATGATGCCAATTTATTTTTGGTTGATGATTTATTTTTAAAAGCCAACGCCTTAAAAAATTCCTTATTACCAAGATTACAAGCTCTTATTCAACATTGTACTACCAAAATCAATGAAGTTTATGATATTGATGTCTTTCAAGATTCAATCATTAGCAAATATCCAAACTTTCGCAATCAAAGAGTGAATGATTTTGATATTGATTATATGCAGGCGTTTGCTGGCATTGGCGGACAGCGTGCAGATAAATGGAATGGGTTTGCTAATAAAAATGGCAAATCTATTATGGTATTGCCATTTCGTTTGGGGTTTATTGCAACGGAAAATGGCATTCAATTATTATTAGAAAATGGTTGGTTGAAAAATCTTAATAAAAACTCTTTTGATAAATTACTAAAATTTCATTTCAATCATCAAGAAAAAATCACTTCTTTATTGTTGTTGTCGGGTATGCAACTGGATTATATTGATAATCAAAATCCTTTATTAACCATATCCGAACATTTGTCCTTTGTAAAAAATAATGATATTATTGATATGAGTTTTATTGGTCAAAATATTCATTATCCCATTCAAGAAAATACAATATATACACTTATTAGAAATTTTGTTATATTTTACCCTATTTATGACAGTTATATACAAATTGCTAAGGGCAATAACATTCGTTTTAATGATTTATTGGAAAAACTCAATCAATGGCTACTGACAGATAATACCATACAAACAAGTTGTCAAAAACCAATTATCAATCAGACTGTTTTAATTCAAAATGCAGAACAGCATTTTAAAGTTATGCCATCTATACGCTGGCGAGTATTTCAAAGAGATAATTGGAAATGCGTTTCGTGTGGTCGCACGGCTCACGATGATGTGATTTTGCATATTGACCACATTATTCCGCGCTCGCTTGGCGGGACGGATGCTTATGAAAACTACCAAACACTTTGCCATATTTGCAATATCGGCAAAAGCAATAAGAATGATGCGGATTTGAGAAAGGGTTCATGATGCTAGATTGGTGTGGTGATTTTAAGTGTGCATTTAAATTGTTGGTTGAGTCATCAAAATTCAGCAACATAAACACGCAAACACCACAAAATTCCCATGCGTTTTTGTCAAAATTTTGGCATAATATCCCCATTTACAAGCACCTTTTTACGCATTTTTACGCCAAAACTATGATTGAACAATGGAATAAAGAACTCGTCTTACAACGCCTGCTCGCCTTGACTTTGCTTGTTATTTTGATTGTGCTGTGCTTTAAAGTGGTGCAATTTTTTATCGTGCCGGCGTTATGGGCAGGGATTTTGGCGTATGTTACTTTTCCTGTTTATACTTTTTTTCATACCAAAGTCCGCCTAAGCCCCAGTTTTAGTGCGTTTTTGATGACTTTTTGTATCTCGCTCATGATTGGCATTCCACTGATTGTGGGCGTGTTTTATTTGCAACATGAAGTGGTAAGTTTTGTTGGTACGGCAATTCGCCGACTGCAAGCAGGCTATTTAGATTTACCCAGTCAAATCAAGGACTTACCTGTCATCGGGCAGACGATTAAGGACACGCTTTGGGAGATTAACAAAAACCCTGAGGCGACCATGGAGACGGTGCGAACGTGGGTGCAGTCGCATTTGTATTATGGCAAAATGGCGTTTGATGCGGTGCTAAAAAACCTTGCCAAACTTGGTATGGCTCTGATGACCCTGTTTTTCTTTTATCGGGACGGCAAAAGTCTGATTCGCCAAATCCGCCAAGCCATGAAAAACATCATCGGCGACCGCATTGACGACTACATCGACTCGGTGGGGGCGACCACGCAGGCGGTGGTGTATGGCATTGGATTGACCGCTTTGGCTCAGGCGATTTTGGCAGGGGTGGGCTATGCTTTTGCCAACGCCCCAAACCCCATTTTGCTCACACTTCTTACCTTTGTCGTGGCACTTATCCCCTTTGGCACGCCCTTTGCGTGGGGCGGTGTGGCGGTGTGGCTACTCACTCAGGGGTATACAGCAGAAGGCATTGGGCTTGCCCTGTGGGGGACGTTTGTCATTAGTTGGGTGGATAATCTTATTCGTCCGATTGTGATTAGTGGGGCGACCAAAATTCCCTTTATCATCATCTTTATCGGCGTGCTTGGAGGATTGACGGCATTTGGGTTTGTGGGGCTGTTCATCGGGCCCGTGGTGCTGGCGATTGGCTTGGCGGTGTGGCGAGAGTGGATAAGTCAGCACAAAAATGAGATTTTCGCCCCCAAGGACAGCATTGTCCCTGTGGCGGACGGCAAAGCCTTACTTGCCGACACCCCAACGCCCAAGCCTGTCTTGGATACAGAGAAAGAGCTTTAAAATTACCATAAATTCATGATATGTAGGTGTAGGGACGTGCTGAGCACGTCCGATAAAATCATTACATCATCAAGGGCGTGTTCAACACGCCCCTACAAAGTCTGTGGTAAATGTTAAGTTTGTTATATATATCATTTACCCCAACATATTAAACCAACCAAAAGACCAACCCATGATAACCATTTTAGCCGATGAAAATATCGCCCATTTGGATGATTATTTTTGCCGTGATAATACCACACTCATCAAATTAAAAGGGCGTGAGATTAACCAATCCGCCACTCACAAATACAACCCAACCGCCCTACTCATTCGCTCGGTAACACCCATCAATGCCGACACCATTGCCAACCCCCATAACATCAAATTTATCGGTTCAGCAACCATTGGTACAGATCATGTGGATAATGAATTTATTCATTTAAACAATATCCGTTTTGCCAATGCCAAAGGGTCAAGCAAACATTCGGTTGCTCAATATGTCATTACCGCCCTTTTAACTAAATTTCCCAACTCAATCCATAAAAAAATAACACTGGGCATTATTGGCTTGGGCAATATCGGATCAGTGCTTGCCAAATATGCCAAAGACTTAAATTGGGATATTTTGGGATATGACCCTTATTTACCAACATCGGACATTAATAACGCAAATTTTAATGAATTACTAGCAAATAGCGACATTATCTCCATTCATACGCCATTAACCAAAACGGGTGATTATCCTACTTATCGATTATTTAATAAATCCGTTTTTGAACAATTAAAAAACAACGCTATTTTAATCAATACCGCTCGGGGTGAGATTATCCGCCAAGATGATTTATTATGGGCAATGGATAATAAAAATTTAAATGCAATATTAGACGTGTTTCCTTTTGAGCCAATGATTGATAAGACACTTCTTGATAACCTTACCCTTGCCACACCCCACATTGCAGGCTATACCCTGGATGGCAAGTTGCGTGGGACAGACATGATTTATCAGGCATTTTGTGAGCATTTTAATTTACCTGTTTTACAAAATATGGATAAGCTATTACCGTCCAATCATTACCATTGGCAAACATTAAAAAATGAATTATTAAAAGGAAATGCCGATATTTTAAAAAGCTATTATGACATTTTAAAAGACGACAACGAGTTACGCCACATTTGCACCAATAACGTACATGGGGCGGATTTTGATAAATTAAGAAAAGAATATGATTTAAAAAGAGAATGGCTTTATGACTAATACCGATTACCGCCCAAGCATGACCTTAGATTTGGCAATGAGTAAAGCTGAGATGATTGGTGACATTCGTCAGTTTTTTAAAAGTCGGGGTGTGTTAGAGATTACCACGCCCATATTATCCAATCATGGCAATACCGATATTTTTATAGAAAGCGTGAGTGTCAATTTTAAACAAACTGGTGAATTAAAAACAGGTTATCTACACACATCGCCAGAATTTGCCATGAAAAGAGTATTGGCGGATTATCAAATACCGATTTATCAAATTTGTCAAGTGTTTCGTGATAATGAAAAAGGACATAAACATAATATAGAATTTACCATGTTAGAATGGTATCGTCCGCATTTTAGTTTGGACGATTTGGCAAATGAATTAAATGCTCTCATCGGCGTGGCACTGCATAAAAATCTACCCTTTAAAACCTATCGCTACGCCCAAGCCTTTATGGACATGCTCGGCATTCACCCTTTTTCTGCCGACATTGAGACACTACGACAAACGGTATTACAGCAGGGAATTAACCTAGATATGGGCAATGATAAACAGGGTTGGCTGGATTTGTTATTTAGTCATGCGATAGAGCCGACTTTGGGGTTTGATTTGCCAACACTCATCACCGATTATCCTGTGGCGACTGCGTCTTTGGCAAAAGTGGCGACAGACATGGACGGTCATACTGTTGCCAAACGCTTTGAGCTGTATATCAACGGCATAGAGATTGCCAATGCCTATGATGAACTTGCCAGTAGCGATGAGCTGTATCAGCGATTTACACAGGACAATGTTGAGCGAGCAAAACTAGGCTTACCAATCATGCCGATTGATACAAACCTAGTCCGTGCGTGCGATGACTTACCGCCATGTAGTGGGATTGCGTTGGGGCTTGACCGTCTGTTTATGGTGCGTGAGAAGCTCTCTGACATTAGTGAAGCGGTGATGATGATGACGGATAGGGCGTGACTATTCATTAAGCTCCGCCAACCACTTCGCCTGCTCTTTGGTGAGTTCAAACCGCTCCCATAAGTCAGGACGACGCTCTTTGGTGCGTTTGACTTGCTCCAAAAACCGCCATTTGGCAATATTGGCATGATGACCCGACAGCAGGACAGCAGGGACTTTTTTATCCTTAAAAATCAAAGGCTTGGTATAGTGGGGGCAATCTAGTAGCCCATCGACAAAGCTGTCTTCTAGGGCGGATTTGTCATCATTCATCACACTTGGCAGACGGCGAATGACACTATCCATCAGTACCATCGCAGGTAACTCACCCCCTGTCAGCACATAGTCGCCAATGGAAATCTCGCCATCGACATAGGCACTAAGTAGCCTTTCATCAATGCCTTCATAACGCCCACACAGCAGTATCATGCCATCGAGTTGGCTACATTCTACCACCGTCTGCTCATCTAGGGTCTTGCCCTGTGGCGACAGATAGATGACGGGGCAGGTAGGGTTATCCTTACCCACGCCCCCAAAATGCTCATCAGCTAGGGCTTTGGCGTGCAATATCGCCTGCTCCAACGGCTCGGCAAGCATGACCATGCCCGGCCCCCCGCCAAAGGGACGCTCGTCAATCCGCCGATAGTTATCCGTGGTAAAATCTCTGGGGTTAATGGTGTGTATCACCACCTGCCCCCGCCCCACCGCACGCCCCGTAATGCCGTACTCTGTGGTCGCCCCGAACATCTGGGGCAGGATACTAATGACCGCAAAAAACATCACGCCCTACCCACCGAACTTTTTGGCAAAACCGTCAAGCACACAGGACGGCACGAACTTTGAGACATCGCCACCAAGTTTTGCCACTTCTCGCACGAGCGTGGACGAGACGAACGAGTACTCTTGGGCAGGGGTCAAAAATACCGCTTCAAAGCTCTCATCTAGGCTACGGTTCATGTTGGCAAGCCCAAATTCATACTCAAAATCACTCACCGCACGCAGTCCACGAATGACCGCCACCGCATTTTGTTCTTTGACAAAATCCACCAGTAGCCCTTCAAAACCGACCACCGACACCCGTTCATTGTCCTTAAAAATCTCCTGCACCAATGCCACTCGCTCATCAAAGCCAAATAACGGCTTTTTGTGATGAGCGAACGCCACCGAGATGATGACTTCATCAAAGATTTTTAAGGCACGATTGACAAGGTCAATGTGTCCGTTGGTGATGGGGTCAAAGGTGCCGGGATATAGGGCTTTTTTTGAGGTCATGGTTCTTATGATTTTGCTAAAAGTGATATTAAAAAGTGCTTATGGTAGCAAATTTTTGGCGGTTTTGGGGATTTTATTTTAAATTTTTATAAAAAAAGAAAAAGCCGAACTGTTGTCCAGCTTTTGTCCGACTTTTTGTGTTTTCTTAGCGTTTGGCAAAACCTTGCGATTGCAAATAGTCCAGCATAAACGGACGCACGTCCCCACCAAAGGTCTCGGCAATTTGGGCTCTCCAGTCAAGCTCCAAACCACGACCGCCATAGTAGGCTTTAACTTCATCATTATAAGCGGACAATACGTCATCGCTTGGGGTTTGATAGGTGTCAGTTGAGACGATAACATCAAGCGGTAGGCGTGGGCGTTGCGATTGGTTGATTTTGGAATCCCAGTCAGGGTGTCCTAGACACAGCCCAAACAGTGGCACGACGTGTTTTGGTAGTGCCAACAGCTCGCCTGCTCGCTGAATGTCGTTACGCAGTGAGCCGATATAGACCCCGCCCAGCCCCAGACTCTCGGCAGTTGCCAGCATATTTTGAGCCATAAGAGCTGAGTCAATCGCCCCGATGAGCATGACTTCTGTCCAGTCGGTATTGACATCAGCAAGGGCATGATGACGATAAGCGTCCATACAAAACACCAAATATTCGGCACAGTCTTCGACATAGCCATGTCCCAACCGCTTGCCTTGGGCGATAAGGTCGTTATATTTGTCTTCGCTTAGGTTGTTGGAGATTTGGCGAAATGCCGTCCGCTTTGCCTTATCACGCACACGCACCACACTCACCGCTTGCAGGTAGCTTGATGTTGAGACGGCACGCCCTGCCTCCAAAATAGCAGTTAACATTTCATCAGAGATTGGCTCGCCAGTGTATTTACGCACGGAGCGGTGATTTAGCAAGGTTTCTAGGGTTGGTTTTGATTCGAGCATGGCAAATCCTATGATGATAAATTTGCCTTATCTTATCAAGTATCACCCCCAAAGGCAAATGCTGTTTTATTGGACAAATGTAACAGGGGCGTGGCTTTGTTTGTAATTATCCACCAAATCTCTTATAATAGGTAGGGCGTGCCTACCCTTGATAACACTCTTATAAAATAAGATGAAAATTTAACGCTTTCATCCATTTTTGCATGAAAAATGGCTAAATCTGGTTTTTCTACGTCACAATCCTTGTTGATACTCTAATATCAACGGCAGACTTTTCCTTGAAAAACGGGCGATTTCCCTATTTTTCATTGCAAACACCAAAGGCAGGCACGCCCTAGACAATATTGAGATACAAACATGGCAAAAAAACCGTCAAACCAAATCTGTGCCAACAAAAAAGCCCGCCACGAATACTTTATCGAAGAAACCTTTGAAGCGGGTCTGTCGCTTGAGGGTTGGGAAGTCAAATCAATACGCGCAGGCAAAATGGCAATCACGGACGCTTATGTGATTTTTAAAAATGGCGAAGCGTTTTTGTTCGGGGCCCACATTCAGCCCCTATTGACCAGCTCCACGCACATCAATCCTGACAATATCCGCACCCGCAAACTGCTTTTGCACCGCAAGCAGATTGATAAACTCTTTGGCATGGTCAATCAAAAAGGCTATGCAGTCGTCCCCTTATCCTGCTACTGGAAGGGCAGTCGGGTCAAATGCGAAATCGCCCTAGCCAAAGGCAAAAAACTCCACGACAAACGAGCCACACTCAAAGAACGTGATTGGCAAATGGATAAAAAGCGTGGCTTTAAGGCGGACATGAGGTAAATAAAGGGCGTGCTGCCCTTTATTTGTGTTGGGTGAATTTTTAATCAATAAACAACAACTGAGTTAATTTACTTTTTATTTTGCCTGATGAAAAATCCGCTTCAAAAACAAACTCAGCTTGGCACGGCAATGTTACATCTTTATACAGATGAAAATTCTCCGAACCCTTAATCTTAAATTGCTCAAAAGTATGACCAATAGCCCCTTCTCTGGTTTGGTTGTCTGTAAAAGGTCGAATTGCTGTAACCACCAAATTGTCATAATCAATAGAACGCCCATAATTATTAAAAGTACCTTTTGATTTATGTAAACCGACAACAGTAAAAACAGGATTATTACTTGACATAGCATTACTCTCTTTTAAATGATTGGATAGATTTTGTTGAATTGATTGATTGTTTAATGATGGATTTTGATTAACTATCTTCTCCTTAGGATAAATCCAAGTTTTATTTTCCAAATGATGAATGGTAAAATTGCTGATAAATGAATTGGGTATTTCTATATCAATATCTAAAAATGCACTCAAATCAATTTCAATGGTTTTTACGCCCAATTTTTCAATAAAAGTTCTTTTCTCATCATGAATAAAAAACGTAACCGCAATTTCTATAAATACCATATCATCATCACTAATTGCAACTAAATCAGGTCTGATATTACCGACATTTTGTTCGGGATTTACGGTGTGAAATTGCCATAATTTTTCATGTTTGTCATCGCTATTTGGTAAGGCAGGTAAATAAATTTGTTTTTGTTTCATAATGACTTCTTTGGCATATTTATGTAAAATACTCTCAGGACTGATATAACAGCTTTCTTTATTACTGGCATGGGCAAAATGATGTTCCTTAATATCGCCCTTTTTGGCAACCACACTTTCACACATTCAAAGCAAAAACATTGACAAGCCAAACCACGCTCTACTTGCTGGATATTAACTAATTGATTGGACTGATTAACAGCGACTTTCATTAACATGGACATACTCCGATTAAAAGATGAGTATATTATCCAAATTTTTGATGAGCAAAAACACCCAAAAAACAGAGTAAAAAGGTTTTTATAAGGTATAAGTATATGACAAATAATGAAATTTTAATTTTTGAAAAACTCAATGAGTTGTTAATAAGACAACCAAACAAAACGCAATCTCGCACGCATTTGCAAATATTGGTTAATCGTGTCATGTTAGCACATGGCAATCAACAAAAGAATTTAACACCCAAAATGACCAAATTGGATATTTTGGATGATGAATTTAAGGATGATAAAAACAATCCAAAATCATGTAATACAGAGAGAGTAAAAGCAGAAAATATAAAAAGGGAACTACAAAGGATTATCTTTAATAATAATCAAATTATTTCCGATTTTTTAGAATTGGGATTTATACCTGTTTTTAAAGAGCATAAATCAGACGGCGGTCGCAATAATCCCAGTTATTATTGGTTAGAAATAGAAAAAATTGATAATGACAATCAAGTCATAGAAAGAGAAAATACGATAAATAAAGTTTATTATGAACACAGAGACAAGTCTTTGGTAAAAATATCTTTATTTTCAAAAATATTTTTTGATAAAAATTATGAGCTGCATATGTTTAGCTTTAAAGGCATTTTACTAATTGTAGTATTAATGCTTGGTTTTTTATTAACTTTATTTATCTTGGTTTTTTCCGTTATTTTTATGGCGTTAATTGGACACTTATTAAGCATTGGTTTATCTACTTTAATCATCTATTCATCATTTTTTGTTTTATTTTTCTATACTTTTTATTATTTTTATATTCCATTAAACAAAATCGTAACACATCGTATTGTTAAGGCTCCATTGTTGTTCAAGTCTCTTACTCATGATAATGCCGAAATAGAATTTTTCGGAAAAACAAAAGATTATAAATACAACATTGCACGCATTACTGAAATCCGAGCAGTATGCCCGATTTGTACCGCACCGATTTTACTCATGAATGGTAAGCCTGACCAATCCGCCCCGTTGGTAGGAAGGTGTATAGAAGCTCCGCACGCTCATGTATACAGTTTTGACCGTGTGCTAATGACGGGGTATTTTTTGGGACACTCCATGTATTTACAAGAACAGCCAACCGATGAATAAACAAAACCCCAATCGGCATTTTGATTGGGGTTTTTGGATTTCGCTCACTTCTTCTTAGCAGGCCCTAGTAGCATACCCATTTGGCGACCTTCCACCTTAGGGGCTTGCTCTACGCTGGCTATCTCTTCGGTATCTTTGATGATACGTTCAAGTTGGGCTCGTCCAATCTCTTGGTGGCTCATCTCACGTCCACGAAAACGAATGGAGACTTTGACCTTGTCTTTGTCTTCCAAAAACTCCACGATTTTGCGTAGCTTGACCTGATAATCCGCTTCTTCTGTACCTGGTCTTAGCTTGATTTCTTTGACTTGGGTCTGTTTTTGGTTCTTTTTGGCTTCTTTGGCTTTTTGCTTTTGTTCGTACAAATGACGTTTGTAGTCCATAATCTTTGCCACAGGGGGCTTGGCGTCTGGGACAATCTCAACCAAATCCAAATTGGCATCTCTTGCCTTTTCTAAGGCTTCTTTTAGGCTGACAACGCCAAGCTGTTCACCGTCTTCTTTGACTAGGCGGACTTCTTTGGCACGAATTTCTTCGTTGATGTTTAGGCGGTTTGACGGTTTAATGGGTCATACTCCAAATAAAAAGATAGACTCATATTTTACTTAAAAATTGTGGGGATTTCAAGTAGTCATTTACTCAAAAACCCATTCATCAGTTGAATGGGTTTTTGGCTTGGTGGTTTAATAGGCACAAAATTGCACATCGCCATAATACCCACTACCGTCCTCAGGTCTTAAAGTGATTGTATATCTTCCTGCCGTTGTGGTATTGTAATAAACCACATCCTCACCTTCCCAGCCAGCAACTTTTAATATTCTGCCCTTAGGGCCTTTTACGATTGGATTGATGAGATACAAGCCATTGATTTCCAATGTTTGGTTAGCACCAAGTTGTATGGTAAACGCTTTGCCTTTAAAGTCACCAGAAAAACTACCACAATAACTGCCTTTGGCAAATTTAATCGGCACGGTATTAGCAAAACTTTGACTACTTATGGCAAGCAACGCACAAACAGCGACTACTTTTAATGTTTTCATAAAATATCCTTAAAAATGAAGTGGGTTTTTATTGTATCAGAAAATAAAAAGCAAAGATAGAGAAAATTTATTTTTTAGACTCACTCCAATTTATCATAATTTTTCTTAATCATAAAGGTCAGCAGGTTTACCGCCCATTCCTTATTATCATTAAATTCTTTTCCTATTTTTATCTCAATCCTTTCATTGAATTTTCAAAATAAATTCTCATCAGCACATACTCTCACATCAATTTTGGCATTGCTTTTGTTTTTGGTGGTAAAAGAAATGCCATACAAGCCCGTTATGGTTGGCTCATATAGATAAATTGTGGGATAAAAGTCAATCATCTCTCCCACGCTCGTTAAGGGTTTTTGGTTTGGGTCTGTGATATGAATGTTGATTTGGTTTTTTACCAACTTTTGCTTTAAAATCATGACAAGTTTCGCCTTTGGGAAATGTGATTTGTATGGGTTTGGCGGTATTGGCAAAACTTTGTCCACTTATGGCAAGCAACGCACAAACGGCAACTGCTTTTAATGTTTTCATAAAATATCCTTAAAAATGGAGTGATTTTATAGTAGCATAGAATTAACAGAAAAAATAGGGAATTTATTAAGCCTCCTGAAAAACCAGACCCATGTCAAGATACTCTAATAAACTACGAAACCCTCACTTATTTTATCACAATCATTTAAAAAGGCTTGGATGAAGCATTGATTTGATGATTGGATTAGGTGGGTAGTTTCAAAATCAACCAAAGAATCGTGAGCCACATTTAATAGACCTCTTTCAAAACCTCAATTTTTGTGGATTTTTAAAACTTTAATCTCAATATTTATAAGAGTTTATTTTTAGTTTAAAAAGAGGTCTAACAAATAATCGCCAATCATAAAATTAATATTAAGGCACAGTTTTTTGTTTTTTTTGCAAGTCCTAATTATGCTAGGGCATGTTAAGTCTTGATAACATTTTATTGATATGATAATTTAGCCATTTTTCATCATAAACACCAACGGCGAGCACACCCTAGACACCCCTTGCCTGCCCCACTAAACAGTCCCACACCACCCAAATAACCAAACCCACAAAAAAAATCGGACATCTTGCCCGATTTTTTACTTTGACCGCCTTCTCACGCTTTCACAGGTGAATTTTTTAAAATATCCATCAAAAGTTGCCAATACACCGCCACGCTCGCTACGTCCACCGCTTCATCAGGCGAATGGGCGTTGATAATCGTGGGTCCCACAGAGACGATGTCCATGTTGGGATAATTTTTCTTAATCAATCCGCATTCTAGCCCTGCATGAATGACCTTGATTTTGGGTTCATGCCCCAAAATGTCAGCATACAAACGGGCGGTTATGGGCGTAATGGCAGAGTTTGGGTCATAGTTCCACCCCACATAGTCGCCGTCAAACACCGCTTTTGCCCCCACCAAATCCGCCACGCTTTGCAAAGTACTTATCACGCCTTGTTTGCCAACTTGGGTCAAGGAGCGGACAAGCAAGGTCGCCACCAGCTCGCCATTTGCCACACCAAGCACCCCAAACGATAGCGAAGTCTCCACCACGTCAGCGATGTTGTCGCTGTATCGCACCACGCCAGACGGCAGTACATTGATGAGATTTATCACGGTTTGGCTGTTTTCTATGACGGTATCGGGTCGCTCGGTGTCTTCTATCGTGATAGACAGTTTGGGTTCTGCCGTGCCGATTTCGCTCTCTATGTCTTTGATAATAGTAGATAAATTTTCCAAAAACTGCTCTTTGCCCGCCCCATTCATCACAAGGGTTGCCACGCTTTCTCGGGCAATGGCATTTCTTAGCGAACCGCCTTTGATGTCAGCGATTTTAAAGTCGCACGTCTGCGATAAAGTCGCCAACACTCGCCCCAACAGTTTAATGGCATTTGCTCGGTTTTTGTGAATGTCCACGCCCGAATGCCCGCCCTTTAAGCCCTTGACAGTCAAACTTATCGCACTGTCATAGCCATTTTCCACATAACGCACAGGCAACGCCAAATCAGCGTCCACACCCCCTGCACAGCCCACATAAATCTCGCCTATCTCTTCGGTGTCGGTATTGACCATGATTGGGGCGGTCAGTGTCCCCGCCTGCAGGCCTATCGCCCCCACCATGCCCGTCTCTTCGGTCATGGTCAGTAGCACTTCGATGTCAGGGTGAGCCACCGTCTCATCGCTTAGCACCGCCAAACAGCTCGCCATGCCAATGCCGTTATCCGCCCCGAGCGTGGTGTCAGTCGCCTTTATCCATGCCTTATCATCGCTAAATCGCATGATGATGGGGTCTTTGGTAAAGTCGTGGCTCGTACTGGCGTTGGCTTGGGGTACCATGTCCAAATGGGCTTGCAGGGCAATGGGCGTGCGGTTTTCCATGCCGACTGTGGCAGGTTTTTTGATAATGACATTACCAATCTCATCACGCCACACGGTAAGCCTGTGAGAACTTGCCCATGAGGCGATGTGGCTTGCTATCGCTTCTTCGTGATAAGACGGGTGCGGAATGCTACAAATCTGGGCAAACCACCGCCACAGCTCGCTCGGGGCAAGGTCTTGGACGACAGATAAGTTGTGATTTAGGGCGTTTTGGTTTAACATAGGATTTTCCTTGTGGGTTGTTTAAAATTGGTATTTAACAGATAAAAAGCTCACACCGCCTGTGTCCGCTCAATGAGCCACGCTTTTGCCTGCCCGTCCACACGCCCGATAAGCTCATCATGGACACGTTCGTGATAATCGTTCAGCCAACGCTTCTCCTGTTCGGTCAAAAGATGTGGCAATATCAGACGGGTATCAAATGGGCATAAGGTCAAATCTTCAAATTTTAAAAACTCACCAAACTCGCTCTGGTGTGCCTTGACCGCCACGACCAGATTTTCAAGGCGTATGCCCCATTTGCCTTCACGGTACAGCCCCGGCTCGTTACTGGTTATCATGCCTTCACTCATGATACGTTCAGGCGTAACGGGGGCAGTGCGTGAGATGACCTGCGGACCCTCATGGACGTTTAAAAAATAACCCACGCCATGCCCTGTCCCATGCCCATAGTCTAGCCCCTGTTGCCACAGTTGGTTGCGAGCCAATACGTCTAGTTGCATGGACGGTATGTCTTTGGGAAAATGGGCAGTCGCGAGGGTGATATGAGCCTTTAACACATAGGTAACATCACGCTTTTCATCATCGCTAATTTGCCCCACGCCTGCCATGCGAGTGATGTCGGTCGTGCCGTTTTTGTACTGAGCCCCTGAGTCAATGAGTAGCAAGCCGTCTCTGTCCAAATACGAAAATCGCTCGTCTGTCGCCCGATAATGTACAATCGCCCCATTGCCACAAAATCCTGCAATCGTATCAAAACTTGCCGAAACGTGGTTCGGCTGGCGACTTCTGGTACGCTCCAACATCTCATCAATATCAAGCTCGGACACACGCTCGCCTTGGGCAAGCTTGTCTTCTAGCTCGGCAAAAAACTCGCACAACGCCACGCCGTCTTGACGCATGGCTTCACGGATATGGTTGATGTCATTGTCCGATTTTATGGCCTTTAACACGGTGGTAGGATTGACCGCTTTGATGAGTTTGGCGGTTTTTGGTAAACGGGTGAGCGTACCGACCGCCACTTTGGCAGGGTCAAACAGCAGGCTCTCTACATCACCCAAACGCTCCGCCACGCTGTCATAATGAGCCACGTCAATACCTGCCACGCTTAGGGCGGATTTGGCGGTGTCGGTGAGTTTGTCATCATGGACAAATAAAGTCGCCGTGTCTGGCGTGATAAGTAGGTGCGACAAAAACACGGGGTTAAAATTCACGTCCGCCCCACGCAAGTTGGTGAGCCACGCAATGTCATCAAGACCACTAACAAGATGATGGGTCGCCCCCTTTTGGGTCATAACCTCACGCACTTGGGCAAGTTTTTGTTTGGCACTCGTATCCACAAATATTTCGTCATGCACATAAATCGGGGCGTTGGGTAGGCTTGGGCGGTCTTGCCAAATCTGCCCCAAAATGTCGGTATCAATGACAAGCTCTATGCCACGCTTGGCAAAGGCTTGGTTTAGACCATCAAACTCCGCCATAGACAACACCGCCCCGTCTATCGCCACTTTCGCCCCTTGGGGTAGGTTGTCCGCCAAAAACTGGGCATAAGTGGGACGAGAATGCTCCATTTTTTGTAGCTCAATGCCTGTGCCGTCAAGCTCAATGGGAGCTTGCACCCAATAACGGCTGTCCGTCCACACCCCTGCAAAATCATGCGTGATGACCAACGTACCAACCGACCCTGTAAAGCCCGACAACCACGCCCGACCTTGCCAATACACAGGCAAATACTCGGACATGTGCGGGTCAGCAGACGGTACGATAAGGGCGGACAGCCCACGCTCGGCAAGTATCGCACGCACAGCAAGCACTCGGGCGTGGCGGACATCGGACGGGGTTTTGTGAAAGTCAGTCATGGTTTTTCCTTGATAATACTATAAACGCCTATTTTACACCCAAGCCATTTTTGATACAACATTTTAGCATTTTATGTTAAAATACGCCTTTTTATCCATGACCCACATCCCCCAACACGACTTTTCTGCCCACGCCAACCGCATTCGCACCCTGCGTGTCGTCGCCCTAGCCCTATCCGCCTTTATCTTTAACACCACTGAGTTCATCCCTGTCGCCCTACTCTCTGACATCGGGGCAAGTTTTGGCATGCCTGCTCATGAAGTGGGCGTGATGATGACCGTGTATGCGTGGATTGTGGCGTGCTTATCCTTGCCTGCCTACTCCTAACCGCCAAGATAGAACGCAAAAAACTGCTCATGGGTTTATTCATCATCTTTATCATCAGTCATATCATGACCGTGCTTGCCAGCAGCTTTGCCGTACTGCTCATCGCTCGGGCAGGAGTGGCACTGGCTCATGCGGTGTTTTGGTCTATCACAGCAAGCCTTGTTGTCCGTGTCACCCCCAAAGGCAAACAAACCACCGCCCTAGGCATGCTCGCCACAGGCTCGGCATTGGCGACTGTGTTGGGATTACCGCTTGGGCGGATATTGGGGCAGTATCTGGGCTGGCGGACGACTTTTGGGGCGATTGCTTTTGTCGCCATGATGGTGCTGTGGTGGATTTTACCAAAACTGCCCAGTCGCAACGTGGGCGACTTATCAAGCTTGACACTTATCGCCAAAAACAAACCCCTTATCGCCGTCTATCTCATGATAGCCCTAGCCGTCACGGCACATTTTACCGCTTATAGTTACATTGAGCCGTTTGTGTTGCACATCAATGCATTTAGCCCAACCTATGCCACGGCGGTACTGCTTATCTTTGGCTTGGCAGGGATTGTGGCGAGCGTGCTGTTTGGGCGGTATTATGAGCGTTTTGAGCAGGGGTTTTTGTGGTTGGCGATGATTGGCGTGCTATCTAGTCTCATGCTGATGATGATATTGGCAGGTCATGTCGTGCTGTGGACGGCATTGGCGGTGCTGTGGGGCGTGAGCATGACGGCTATTAGTCTGGTGCTACAACTTCGCACCCTAAAACTCGCCCCACAAGCCACAGATGTCGCCATGAGTCTGTTTTCTGGGATTTATAACATCGGTATCGGTGGTGGGGCGTTACTTGGCGGTATGATCATCGCTCATCAAGCCCTAGGACTGACCATGATAGGCTATGTCGGGGCGGGCGTGATGTTACTGGCGGTATTGGTGCATGGGGCAAGTGCAAAAATAAGCTCTCGGCAATAAGAGTTGCCCTAACAATGGGCTTATCCTAATCAAATCATGATGAGATTTTTTAAAATAAAGGCGTGGTTAAATTGAAATACCCGCTTTTGTATTTGCAATAAAAATCAGGCACTTTTCCCATTTTATGTCAAACACCAATATTTGACACACTCTATACCAACCGAACCCAA
>NZ_MXAP01000041.1 GCF_002027555.1 Moraxella equi | reverse complement strand
AGTTGAGAGTGGGGTATATTATGGCATTTTTGAGAATTTTTTAAAAGCCAAAAACCCCTAAAATTTACCAAAATTTCCTGCCTACTTTGCCAGAAACTGTGGTATAATGGCTCTCTTTGGTAAAATAATTTGCCAAATCATCGCTGAACCTGCTTATTTTCTATTTATATTAGGGTACACCCTAGAATAAGCCACATCGTAGGCTAGGACGGTTTTGCCGTCAAATGTGTTTAAGAACGAGTTAAGTTCGTTTTATACTTCTGGGCGTTTGGATATTTCATCATTGATTTTAATGATAAATATATCAGAAAAATGCAAATTGCCATTGTTTATTTTTTAGTACAATTAAAATGGCATGTCTAAAATGACTTCTGTGTACTTCTTATCATCATGATTGCCGATTTTGTCAAGGTTGCTTTTATTGATAAAAGTAAAACCAACGGCAAACTGTTGGCAGTATGAATTGTCTTCGGTGTTTTTGTAAAACATGATTGGGTCTGGCAAGGGCTATCCTTTGCCATTTAGATGATTTTTTAAAACCCAACCACGTTCGCCAAGCCAGCGATTATTATCAACATCATGACATCAAGGTTATTTATGACAACCCAGCACCAACAAGATTTTGCCCCACAAAATGAGCAAACAGGCGAGCAACCCACCGAGCAAAAAGAGCAAAACAGCCTAACTTTTGAGCAGTTAAACCTTGCCAAACCCATTTTAAGAGCCCTAACCAAATCAGGCTATACCACGCCCACGCCCATTCAGGCAGGGGCAATCCCCCATGCCGTAGACGGACGTGATTTACTGCTGTCCGCCCAAACAGGCTCGGGCAAAACGGCGGCGTTTGTCCTGCCGATTTTGCACCAATTAGCTCAGCCAAAACCTGCCGAAAAATCCAGCGAGTTTAGCCAAAAATCACACAACCGCCACCAAAAGACCGCCATTAAAGCCCTGATACTGACCCCCACCCGAGAGCTTGCCATGCAGGTGCAGGACAACGTGCGTAAATACAGCAGCGAAATGCGTGGGATTTTTAGTGTGCCATTGGTTGGTGGGGCTCCGTATGGCGGACAGATTCGTGCCTTGCGTAAGGGTGTGCAGATTGTCATCGCCACCCCCGGTCGCTTGATTGACCACATGAATGACGGACGTGTGGATTTGTCCGAGCTTGATACGCTGATACTGGACGAAGCTGACCGTATGCTGGACATGGGTTTTGCCGATGACATCAAGACCATCTTAGAAGCCGCCCCGAGTAAGCGTCAAACCGTGATGTCGTCAGCGACATGGGACGGAGCGGTTGGCAAGATTGCCGAGAGCTTTACTGTGAACCCTGAGCGTGTCTCCATCAAAGTTGAGTCGGCTCATATCGATGAGAGCGTGTATTTTTGTGATGATTTTCACCACAAAAATAAGATTTTGATTGAACTTTTGGGCAACCCCGAGATTAACCAAGCGGTGATTTTTACCGCCACCAAACGCAGTACCGAACAGCTTGCCGAGTCGCTCACCGAAGCAGGATTATCGGCTCGCTATCTACACGGTGATTTGCCACAAGGTAAGCGTAACCGCATCATCAGCGATGTCAAGTCGGGCAAGTGCAACTTTTTGATTGCCACCGATGTCGCCGCTCGTGGCATTGACATCTCTGCCATTAGTCATGTGGTGAACTATGATTTGCCCCGTCAAGTCGAAGACTATGTGCACCGCATTGGTCGTTGTGGGCGAGCAGGGCGGACAGGGGTCGCCATGAACCTATGTAGCATGGACGACAGACGTCAGCTCGGACACATCAACCGCTATCTAAACCGTGAAATGAAAGAAGAAGTGGTTGCAGGACTAGAACCCAAACGCCCCGCCCCAAGTGCCAAAGACAAAGACGGCAGACGTGAAGGGCGTGGCAGACGTGGCGAGCGTTATGGTCGTGGCGGCGGTCGTGGTTTTGGGCGTGGCGAGAGAGCGGAGTTCGGTGCTCGTTCAGGGCGGTCATCATTTGGCGGTCATGACAGACATGAGGTTTATGACCGACAAGGCGACAGACCAAACCGTGAACGCCAATACCGCACAGAGCGATATGAGCGTGGCGAGAGTGGACGTGATGAGCGTTTTGCCAAGCCGTACCAAGAGCGTTTTGGCGACAGAGACGACAGACGCACTCGCCAAGACAGAGACTATCGCCAAGATAAGCCCAAAGCTTTTGGTTATGCCCGTGAAAACAGCCGTGAATTTGGACAGCGTGATAACACCTACAAAGGCGAGCGTGCATGGCGTGATGACAAAAGAAAGGACGGCAAAGAGACGGCAAAATTTGGCGGTAGAGACGGCGTGAAAAAGCCCTACAAAAAACGAGCGGTCGAAGAGGTATTCTTTGCCAAACGCCAAGAGAAGAAAGCCAAACGTAAATTTGGCGAGCTGTGATATTTTATTAGACAGACAAAAACCCATGTTTCGGCATGGGTTTTTGTTTTGGATTTCATGAACTGTTAAATTAATCTTAACAAATTCATCTTTAAAAACGCACAGACGCATTCTCGCCCAAGCTATCAGCAACCTTACCGCCTGTAATGGCAGACGCTGTTAGTTTGAACATATTAACGACACTGTTGCCACTTAGCCAGTATTCTGCCCCATTGGGGGTGACTTTGATGAGTTGTACATTGGCATCATCTTTGCCATTGGCAAAAAAGCACTGTACATGGGAGACCACAGCTCATCGAGCTTGGCAGGGTCGGCGACCAATTCGGCTTTGCCATTGATAGACAGATAGTCTTTGTTGTTTTGGGCGGTGTAGGACAGATTGACCTGTGGGTTTGCCTTGATGTCGGCAATGGTTTGGGTGCTGGCATCAGCGATGAACCAAATCTCTTTTTTGCCCAAGTCAAACTCGCTAGTCGTCATGGGGCAGGCGTGTAAATGTCCGTCTGCGGTAACGGTTGTCATCATGGTAAATTTGATGTCTTTGACCAACTCGCCAATGGTGTCAATGTGGGTTTGGGTGTCGCTCATGGGATTGTCCTTGTTTGTCAGTGAATTAAAATTGCTTTATCACCAAATTGTGATGTCTTACTTTAACAAGTTCTGCCCCATTTACCAAGTAAATTTATACCAACCGAACTT